>NZ_JBEZFI010000001.1:0-282288 GCF_040649295.1 Micromonospora sp. NPDC048999
TAAATCAAGATGACCGTTTGCCCAGCTCACAGCGGCAATAGGGGCATCGGGCCAGGCAGCAAAAGTGCGGGTCGCCGGCACGGGACCTGCCGGCGACCCGCGGCGGCCCGGTCGTCGGCAACGGGGGATCCGACGGCGGCGGAGCCGCGCGCCGACAACGGTACGCCTGGAATCGACGGTTCGCCGCCCGCCTCGATGAGCGCCGCCACGCCGAGCGGTCGACACAATCGGCCCGGCCGCATCGTTGGCAACGGCTGGCCCTCTGGTGTCATTGGTCACCACCGGGCGGGGCAGCGCACAGTGAGGCGAGACAGGCCGTCAGGCTCGGTGCGGTCGAACGGGGAGATCCGGCGAGGTGGCAGTCGTGCCCGAACTCATCGCTAACGTCGCGTCGCCGACGTGGGCGTACCTTGTGCTGCTGGGGCTGCTGGCCGCCGACGCCTTCGTGCCGGTCGTGCCGACCCAGGTCGTCATGATCACCGCCGGCGCGCTCACCGTCTACAGCGGGCTGAGCCTGCCGCTCACCATCGTCGTCGGCACGGCCGGCGTCTTCGCCGGCGATGTCGCCTGCTATCTGCTCGGCCGCAGCGCCCCGAGCCGCCGCCGGGCGCGGCGCGCCATGCCCGGCCGGGCCCGCCGCGCCGCCGCCCGGGTCACCCGAGGGCTGCGCGAGCCGGGGCCGCTGGTGATCCTGCTCTGTCGATTCGTACCGGGCGGGCGGATGGCGGCCTGCTTCGCGGCCGGGCGCAGCCGCTACCCGGCCCGGCTCTTCCTGCTCTACGAGGCCATGGCGGCGACCGGCTGGGCGGCGTACGGAACCCTGGTCGGGCACCTGGGCGGCACGGCGCTGACCCATTCGGTGTGGCGACTCGCGGTGATCGGCGGAGTGGCGGCGGCCGGGTTCGCGGCAGCCGGCTGGGCGGTGAGCGCCCTCACCGCCCGCCACACCCCCACGGAGGCCAAGGCCAAGGTTCGGGTCGGGGCAGACTGACCGGATTACTCCGCGTTCCACTCGCGTGTCTTCCGGCAAGCCATATAAGCTGACCTTATATTGACGACATGTGGAAGATCGGGCTGCATCCTGAGGTCGAATCATGGTTTCTCGACCTGTGCAGGAGTGATCCCACTACAGCCGACCTGGTCAGTGAAGCGATAGACCTGCTCGGGGAGCATGGCCCAGCACTGGGCAGGCCCCTCGTCGACCGCCTCAAGGGCAGCGCCTTTCACCACATGAAGGAACTACGGCCAGGCTCGACCGGCTGCACGGAGGTACGGATGATTTTCGCGTTCGACCCGTTGCGGGAGGCCGTCTTCCTAGTGGCAGGCGACAAGTCCGGACAGTGGCAGAGTTGGTACCGGACGGCCATACCCTTGGCTGACGCTCGGTTTCAGGAGCACCTGATTAGCCTGAAAGAAGCTTAGCGATGAGCGGTGGAGTCAACTGGCGAGACGTAAAGGCGAAGGCCAGGGAGATCGACCCGACGTGGGACGAGCCTGAACGCGCTGCGCGACGGGAACGGATGCGCGAGCAGATGCTCGCCTCGGTGAGCGGTGCCCAGCTCGCGGAGATCCGGAAGCAGTTGGGCATGACACAGACCCAACTGGCTGAGGCGGCGGGGCTGTCGCAGGCACGGATCAGCCAGATCGAGAACGGCGAGAGCACAAGTCTCGAGACCCTCCGGGCGTACGTGACGGGCCTGGGTGGGCACCTTGATGTCGTCGCTCGGATCGGGAATATTCGCCTCGACGTCGCCTGATGCCCTTGACCTCAAGGAGGCTTCAGCTCCTAGCGTCCAACTGGTGGGTCGATGGCGGCCTATCGGATGAGGAGGCGGAGATGATCCTGGTGACGGGGGCGACCGGCACGGTCGGCCGAGAGGTGGTATCGCTGCTGCTGGCGCGGGGCGAGCAGGTCCGGGCGGTGAGCCGCGACCCGTCCCGGGCTCAACTGCCGGCCGGGGTCGAGGTGGTGGCGGCCGATCTCGGCGACCCCGCCTCGCTCGCGCCCCACCTGACCGGCGTCGACGCGGTCTTCCTGATCTGGCCGTTCACCGACCCGGCCGTGGCCCGCCGGGCCGCCCCCGAGGTCGCCCAGCTCATCGCAAAGCAGAGCGCCCGGGTCGTGTACCTGTCCGCTCCGGGTGCCGCCGACCAGCCGGCGTCGTTCTGGGCGCAGGTCGAGCGGGCGGTCGAGGCGTCCGGCGCGGAGTGGACCTTCCTGCGGCCGGTCGGCTTCGCCGCCAACACGCTCATGTGGGCCGACCAGATCCGGGCCGGCGACGTGGTGCACTGGCCGTACGGGGGCGCGGCCCGGTCACTGATCCACGAGCGGGATCTCGCCGAGGTGGCCGTTGCGGCGCTGACCTCGGACGGCCACGCCGGCGCCCGCTACCTGCTCAGCGGGCCGGAGACGCTGACCCAGGAGGACCAGGTACGCGCCATCGGCCGGGCGATCGGCCGGGAGCTGCGCTGGTCGGAGATGCCAGTCGACGAGGCTCGGCAGATGCTTTCCGCCGCCTTCGGCGACCCGGCCTTCGCCGACGCCGCGCTGGCCGGCTGGGCCGCCTTCGTCCACCACCCAGAGCAGGTCACCGACACGGTACGGCGGCTGACCGGCCGGCCTGCTCACGCGTACGCCGAATGGGCCGCCGACCACGCCGCCGCCTTCCGCTGACGGCGTGTCCCGCCGGGCCGGCCTCCGTGTGGGCGGCCCGGCGGTGACGACGGGTCACTCCAGTTCGTGGAGCATGAGCTGGCGGGCCGCCTCGGTGATCGAGCCCGACAGCGAGGGATAGATGGTGATGGTCTGAGCCAGCTCATTGACGGTGAGGTTGTTCTCCACCGCCATGGTGATCGGCAGGATCAGCTCGCTGGCCTTCGGCGCCACCACCACGCCGCCGATCACCTGACCGCTGGCGGGGCGGCAGAAGAGCTTGACGAAGCCGTCGGCCAGGTCGGCCATCTTGGCCCGGGCGTTGCCGGCCAGCGGCAGCATCACCTGGCGGGCCGGCACCTTGCCGGCGTCCACCTCGTTCTGGGAGACGCCGACCGTGGCCAGTTCCGGGTCGGTGAAGACGTTCGCCGCGACGGTACGCAGCCGCAGCGGCCGGACCGCCTCGCCGAGCGCGTGCCACATCGCGATCCGGCCCTGCATGGCGGCGACGCTGGCCAGCGGCAGCACCCCCGTGCAGTCACCGGCCGCGTAGATGCCGGGAACGTTGGTCCGGGACACCCGGTCGACGCTGACGTAGCCGCCCCGGGCCAGCTCGACGCCGTACTCGGCGAGGCCCAGGTTGGCGGTGTTGGGAATCGAGCCGACCGCGATCAGCGCGTGCGAGCCGACCACCACCCGGCCGTCGGCGAGCACCACCTCGACGCCGTCGCCGATCCGGCGGACCGCCTCGGCACGGGAGTTGTTGAGGATGGTCATGCCCCGGTTGCGGAACACCCGCTCGATCGCCATCGCGGCGTCGGCGTCCTCGTGCGGCATCACCCGGTCACGGCTGGAGACCAGCGTGACCGCGACGCCCATCGCCAGGTACGCGCTGGCGAACTCGGCGCCGGTCACACCGGAACCGACCACGATCAGGTGCTCCGGCAGCGCCGGCAGGTCGTACACCTGGCGCCAGGTGAGGATGCGCTCGCCGTCGGGCAGCGCGGTGGGGAGCTGCCGTGGGGTGGCGCCGGTGGCGATCAGGACGGTGGATGCGTCGATCGAATACTCAGCGCCACCACCGGCCGGGGTGACGACCACCCGGTGGGTGTGACCGAGCGTGTCCTCGCCCAGCCGGGCGCTGCCGGCCACGAACTCCACCCCGGACTTGACCAGCTTGGTGTGGATGTCGGAGGACTGAGCCAGGGCGAGCCGCTTCACCCGCTCGTGCACCGCCCGGGCGTCGACGGTGACCGCCTCCAGCCCATCCGAGTGCACCCCGAACTCCTCGGTGTCCCGGTAGCCGGTGACCACCTCTGAGCTGGCGATGAAGGTCTTCGACGGGACGCAGTCGGAGAGCACGCAGGCACCGCCGGCCCCCTCCGCCTCGACCACGGTGACATCAGCGTCCAGCTGGGCGGCGACCAGCGCCGCCTCGTACCCGGCCGGCCCCCCGCCGATGATCACGATCTGGCTCACAGCGCTCGCCCCTCGTCAGTGCTCACAGTGACTTTCTTCTCCCCGTCGCGTTCGACACGCACCGTCGTATTCTCCCCCACCCGCCAGCCGAGCTATCGTCATCGCCGTGCGTCTGTACGCCGCTTATGGCTCAAACCTGGACCCCGCTCGCATGCGCGCCTACTGCCCGCATTCGCCGATGGTGGGCGTCGGCTGGCTGGAGGGGTGGCGGCTCACCTTCGCCGGTGAGGGCGTCATCGGCTGGGAGGGCTCGGTCAGCACCGTGGTCGAGTCCCCGGGCGACCGGGTCTTCGTGGCGCTCTACGACATCCACCCGGGTGACGCCGCGCAGCTCGACGAGATCGAGGGCGTGGCCGCGGAGACGTACCGACGGCTCACCGTCCGCATCTCGACACTGGACGGGGACGTGACCGCGTGGGTCTACGTCTTCGACGGGTACGAAGGCGGCCTGCCGACGTCGTGGTACCTGTCGGAGATCGCGAACGCCGCCGAGAAGGCGGGCGCGCCGGACGACTATGTCGCCGACCTGCGGTCCCGCCCCACCGGCACCGCGTCGGCGTAGCGCGTATCGCACGCCTTCAGTCTCCCCGGCCGTTTTCCGGGCCGGGCGGGCGACCCCGGGCCGGGTCGCCTATCACACATGCGTGGCGGTGACCGTCCGCTCGTACATGTCGGTCCAGCGCACCTCGCCCAGCCCGACCGAGCGGTAGAGGGTCACCGGGGTGGTCGGGTTGGCCAGGTCGACGCCGAGCCCGGCGGCGGCCCGACCCTTCGCCGCGTAGACCGCGAAGGCCCGGCGCAGCAGCGCCGCGCCCACCCCGCGCCGCCGGTACTCGGGCAGCACCGACAGCGTGCGTACCCAGCCCATGTCGTGCTCCAGGGCCTGGTCGGAGGACTGGAGGGCACCGGCCGGCTCCCCGTCGACCTCGGCGACGAACCACTCGTCCCAGACCTTGCCGTACGACGGGATCCGCTCCTGCCACGCCTCGAAGCCGAGCGGCTCGTAGTCGGGGGTGTCCCGGAACGCGGTGTCGAAGATCCCGTGGAACTGCCGCAGGTCGGCCTCGTCGCCGGGACGCAGTGACCGGACGGTCACCCCGGCCGGCAGGGCCGGCTCGGCGGACAGGTCGGTCAGCGAGCGGGTCATCCTGATGTACCGCTTGATCCGGGTGAAACCCGCCTCGACCAGCTCGGCCGCCCAGCGCGTCTCCGGTGCGAAAACGCCGGTGCGGATGGTCAGGGCGGGCAGGCCACGCTCGGCGGCCCGCTCGGCGACCCGGTCGAGCAGCCGGGCCAGTAGTGGGGCACGCAGGTCGGCCCCGCGCTCGGGGTCCACGAGGACGTCCACCCACTCCCGGCCCACGCCGGTCGGGTTGTTCAGCAGCGTCCAGGCGACCGCGGCCCCGTCCGGGTCGGTGACCAGCCAGGAGTCACGCGCCGGGTCGAAGAACGGACCGGTCAGCGCGGACTCGACGTCCTCGGTGTCGAAGTCCGGATAGCCGACGGCGAAGACGTCGGAGGCGTGCACCACCTTCAGGATCGCCGGGACGTCGTCGAGGGTGGGGCGGCGGGCGGTCCAGCCGGCGGGGAGCGTCACGCCGCCGATCCTGGCAGCCCGTCCGGCGGCCGCGCCCCTCATTTTTGCCCGCCGCCGAGGTGCAACCGCGCGGCGCTGAGCAGGTTGAGCAGTTCCGCCCCCTCACCCGGGGCGAGCCCCTGGAACGCGGTGGCGGCCAGCCGGTCGGTCACCGCCTCGGCCCAGAGGCGCCGCCGTACCAGCGGACCCGGCGGCGGGTACGGCGGCGACCAGCCGCAGGCGGCGGCGCCCGCCTCCCCCTCCGGCCCGGCCAGCACCGCCTCGAGCGGGGTCATCCCGGCGGCCCGGACCGCCAGCAGATAGGCCCCGGCGAAGTGCTCACGGAGCAGCAGCAACGCGACGGCCGCCCGCGCGCCCGGCGAACGGTCCGGGACCGGCATGGACCGCCAGGCGGCGAAGAGTGGCATCCCGCTGGCGTCCGCCGCGTCGACCGCCCGTTCCAGCAGGCCGGCCAGGTAGGACACCTGCGGGGTGTCGCCCAACTGCTCGACGCCCCACCGGCAGCACTCGGCCAGGTTCGCGCCGGCCACGTCCAGCGGCCGGACCGTACGGGCGGCGGCGTCCCAGCCGTCGGCGACCGCCTCCGGGGCGATGAAGCCGAGCGCGGCGGCGGCCGTCTCGGCACGGACGTCACCGAGCGCCCCGGCCCGGCCGGTGATGTAGAACGCCCAGCCGGAGATGCCGAGCAGCCGGGCTCGGCGCAGCGTCGCCGGACGGCGGGAGAAGGTCTCCCCGAGTTCCAGCGCCAGCGGCTTGCTGGCGGCGGCGACCTGCTCCGGGGTCATCGACGGGGTACCTCCGTCCGTCCATCGTGGTCAATCACTCCAGTCAGTCTGCCCGGTTACCGCCCGCGTCGGCATCCTCCTCTTCGGCGTCCAGCCCCTCCAGCGCCGCCTCCACCTCGCCGGTGCGCCGCCGGGCGGCGGTGGCGGACCGCTCGGCGCCCCGCCGGGCCAGCCTGGCGCGGCTGAGATCCTGCTCGGCGACGGCCCGGCGGCGTTCCAGCTCGGCCAGTTCGGTCTCGATCCGGTCCAGCGTCGCGCCGCCGTCCCGCTCGGAGCGGACGGCCTCGGCCAGCTCCTGCTCGGCCCGGTCCTGGTCGCTGCGGGCCTTCGTCAGCTCGCGGTTCAACGCGCGGCGGCGGTTCGCCCGTTCGGCCCGGGCCGCCCGCTCGTCGCGCGTACGCCGGGTGTCGGCCCGCTCGGGTTCGGGCGGTTCCTCCGCGCCCCCGGTGACCAGCCGTAACTGCGGGCGCGGCACCTCACCGAAGCCGGCGTAGTGGGTGGCCCGGAGCAGCCGGCCGGACCGGATCTGCTCGGCCACCTCGGTGTCGGACAGGGCGGCGTTGAGCGTCGCCTCCACCTCGGCCAGCGGCAGCTTCCCGGCCGGTGGGGCGGCCGGCTCGGCGGCGGCCAGCTTGCGTACCTCGCTGACCAGCGCGCCGACGACGGCCCGGCGCTGCGCGGAGAGCTCACGCAGCTTGCCGCCGCGCAGCTCACGCTGGGCGGTACGCAGCGACTCGGCGAGCTGCGCCAGGTCGGCCACCAGCTCGGGCCGGCGGATGGCCAGCAGGTTGACCAGCCAGGCTGCGACGGTGGGCCGGCGCAGCCGGCCGATCTCCCGGGCCGCCTTCGGATCGCCGGCCCGGCGGGCCTCGGCGACCGCGGCGTCCCGGGCCGCGACGAACCGGTCCGGCGGCGCCGCGTAGAGCCGCTGGACCAGCTCCGGGGACGGACCGGCCATCGCCGGTCAGGCGTCGATCCGGGTGCCCGGTTCGAGACGGCGGTAGTCGGTCTTCGACAGCGCGGTGTACTGCCGGTCGTAGATGCCGAACCCGGTGGCGTTGAGCAGCCCGTCGTGCAGCGCGTAGGCGCGGCGTGGGGCCACCGCCCGAATGAAGTCGACCACCTCGGAGAACTTGGACCAGGGCGCGTGGATCGGCGCGAAGAGGGTGTCCACCTGGACGTCGTCGGGGACGACCAGGGAGTCGCCCGGGTGGTAGACGACGTCGTTGAACACGTAACCCAGGTTCTGGATCACCGGGATGTCGGGGTGGATGACGGCGTGCTGCCCGCCGTAGGCGCGGACCGGGACGCCGGCGGCGGTGAACGACTCGCCGGGCGCGACCACGACCAGCGCTTCGGCGGCGGCACCGAGGACGTCGGCCAGCGAAGCCGGCCCGTTGACGCTGAACGGGCGGCGCTCCAGCGCCCGGTTCAGCGCCTCGACGTTCACATGGTCCGGGTGTTCGTGGGTGATCAGCACCGCGTCCGCCCCGTCCAGTGCCTCCGGTTCGCTGTATACCCCGGGGTCCACCACGAGCACTCCCCCGTCGTGCTCCAGCCGGAGACAGGAGTGGCCGTACTTGGTGAGCTGCATCGTGACTCCTCGATTATCGAATCGTGACGTCCTGAGCGCAGTCTGCCGGAACCGGCGCGAATGCGCGCCGCGTCCGACGTATCGACCCCGGAGCGGGGTCGCCAAGGATCGGAGAGAAGAAATGAGCATACGAGGAGGACATCGTCGAGCGCTGGCGCTGGCGGCGGTGGGACTGGTGGCGGTGCTGGCCGCGGGGGCCTGCAGCGCGGGCGGCGAGCGGACGGCCAGTGACTCCGCGGCACCTGCCGTGGGCGGGGTCGCCGACGCGGGCGGGAACGCCAAGGCGGAAGGCGGCACCGACCAGGATTCGGCGGGCGGGTCGGGTGCGGCCGACCTGCGGGTGGACCAGCGGTCGATCATCTACACCGGAACGATGCAGGTCCGGGTGGACGACGTGGACGGGGCAGCCCGCACGGCGACCGCCCGGGCCCGCGAGGCGGGTGGATTCATCGGTGGCGACCAGCGGACCAGCGGGTCGGCGGACGCTCGGGCCGAGCTGACCCTGCGGGTGCCGGCCGACCGGTTCATCGCGGTCATCGACGGACTCGCCGGGCTCGGCGAGCAGGAGCGGCGCGAGATCCACACCGAGGACGTCACCGAGGAGACCGTCGACCTGGACGCCCGGATCGCCACTCAGCGGGCCCGGGTGGACAGCGCCCGGAAGCTGCTCGCCCGGGCCAACTCGATCAACGACCTGGTCACGTTGGAGAACGAGGTGGGCCGGCGGGAGGCCGACCTGGCGTCGTTGGAGGCGAAGAAGCGCAAGCTGGCGGACCTGACCGCGCTCTCCACGATCACCGTGACCTTCGTCGGCCCCCACGCCACGGCCGCGCCCGCTCCCGTCAAGGAGAAGCGCGACCTGGGCTTCCTGGTCGGGCTGCGGGGCGGCTGGTCGGCGTTCCGGGACGCGCTGACCGTGACCCTCACCGTGCTGGGCGCGGTGCTGCCGTTCGCGCTGGTGATCGGCGTACCGGTGGCGGTGCTGCTCGGGCTGGCCCGACGGCGGCGGACGCGGCGGACTCCACCGGCCGGTCCGGCGCCGATGGTGCCGGGGCCGGCCGGGCCGGTGGGTGGTCCGACGCCTAGCGCGCCGCCGCCAGTGCCCGCAGCGCGGTCTGGACCATGAGGCGTACGCCGACCGGGATGGCGCGCTCGTCCGGGTCGAACGAGGCCCGGTGCAGGTCCACGTTGGGCCCGGTTCGGCCGACCCCGAGGCGGGCGAGCGCGCCCGGCACGTGTTCCAAATACCAGGAGAAGTCCTCGCCGCCCATGCTCTGCGGGGTCTCCGCGATCCCCTCGGGGCCGAGGGCCGCGGCGGTGGCGGCGGTGAGCACGCCAATGGCCCGGGCGTCGTTGGTGACCGGCGGGCGGCCACGCAGGTACTCCAGGTCGACGGTGGCGCCGGTGGGGGCGATGACGTCCCGGACCACCTGGGCCACGATCTTCGGGGCCTGGTCCCAGGTGTCGCGGTCCATCACGCGCAGCGTGCCGGCGGCGTAGGCCTCGGAGGGGATGACGTTGTAACGGGTGCCGGCCGAGGCGTGGCCGAACACCAGCAGCAGCCCGCTGTTGGCCGGCACCCGGCGGCTGACCAGGGTGGGCACCTCGGTGACCAGCCGGCCGAGCGCGTCGACCAGGTCGACGGTGAGGTGCGGGCGCGCGGTGTGCCCGCCCGGACCGGTGAGCCGGACGGTGACGTTGTCGGCGGCGGCGGTGATCGGGCCGACCCGCAGGCCGACCCGGCCGACCGGCAGGTTCGGATCGCAGTGCACGGCGAAGATCTGCACCACGTCATCCAGGCCGCCGGCCTCGATGACCTCCAGGGAGCCGCAGGGCAGGATCTCCTCGGCCGGCTGGAAGATGAGCCGGACCCGGCCGTCGAGCTGGCCGATTTCGGCGAGCCGGGCGAGCAGCAGACCGACGCCGAGCATCACGGTGGTGTGCACGTCGTGTCCGCAGGCGTGGCAGACGCCCTCCACGGTGGAGCGGTAGAGGACGTCCTTGGCGTCGGTCAGCGGGAGGGCGTCGATGTCGGCGCGGAGCGCGATCACCGGGCCGTCCGGGCGTCCGTCGATGTCGCAGATGACGCCGTTGCCCTTGGGCAGCAGCCGCGGCTTCAGCCCGGCACGGGACAGCTCCCGGTGGATCAGGGCGGCCGTCTCGTACTCCTCGCCGGACAGCTCGGGATGGGCGTGAAGGTGACGGCGGATGTCGATCAGGCCGGGTACCCGGAGGGCCAGCAGATGGTCGAGCTCGAAAGGCAGGGGCTGGGATCCGGATGGCGCCTCCGGCCAGGACGACGCCAGCGGGCTGCCGGAAGAAGGCAGCGTCAACGCACTCGTCACGTCGAATTCTCGATCACTAGAAGTGGATGGATCTTCGGGCAGAACAGCAGACAGCCTAGACCTCCGACGGTGACGCTGGGCAACCTCTTTCGCGTAGCGGTCGGACCGCGCAGCGTCACGAATGCCCTGGTGGGAGGGCTCAAGTATCTGCGGGACAGCAGGTAGATCGCGGTCGGACGCCGTCATCTGCCCCACACCTCCTACAACGCGTAACCGATTTGGCGATCACCAAATCACGGGCCGCTGGCCCGAATTGTCGCATTAGTCGCGGCAATTAACTGCCACTCCGACAAGTGCGAAACAACAGCACGCTGCCGAACGGCTCCCGAGAGTTACAGGCCGGTCCGCGATGCGGCCGCACAGGCTGTCCGTTCCGTTCACCCGATCGGGTTACCCGCATTCCCGATCCACACGCGCGCCACGGCCGGGCCCCACTGCCCGACGGCACCTTCGCCGAGCCGCCGCCGCTTCCGCCGATATGAGGGGAGACCACCGACTGTACGCCGCGCCGGCCCCGGTTGGCGAGGGCGTCTTCCCAGCTCAGACTAGTTTTGGACAGCGCACGGCGGCCCGGCCGGGCGCCCGGGTGGGGCACCGCCGGAGCCGCCGTCGGATCAGTTCAGAACCGGTCGCTCGGCCGGTACGTCCCCCACACCGCGCGCAGCGTCCCGCAGACCTCGCCGACGGTGGCCCTGGCGCGCAGCGCCTCCTTCATCGGGTAGAGCACGTTCCCGGTGCCCTCGGCGGCGGCACGCAGCTCGGCCAGGGTCCGCTCGACCGCGCCGGAGTCCCGCTCGGCGCGCAGCTTCGCCAGCCGGTCGGCCTGCGCGGCCTCGATCGCCGGGTCCACCCGCAGCGGCTCGTACGGCTCCTCCTCGTCGATCTGGAACCGGTTGAGCCCGACCACCACCCGCTCGCCCGAGTCGATCTCCTGGGCGATCCGGTACGCGGACTGCTCGATCTCCCGCTTCTGGAAGCCCGCCTCGATCGCGTCCACCGCCGAGCCGTGGTCGAAGACCCGCCGCATCAGATCGTCCGTGGCCGCCTCGATCTCGGCGGTCATCGCCTCCACCACGTACGACCCGGCGAACGGGTCCACGGTCGCGGTCAGGTCCGTCTCGTACGCCAGCACCTGCTGGGTACGCAACGCCAACCGGGCCGCCTTCTCGGTGGGCAGCGCGATCGCCTCGTCGAAGCTGTTGGTGTGCAGCGACTGGGTGCCGCCGAGCACCGCGCCGAGGCCCTGAACCGCCACCCGGACCAGGTTCACCTCCGGCTGCTGGGCGGTGAGCTGCACACCCGCGGTCTGGGTGTGGAACCGCAGCATCATCGACTTCGGGTTCTTCGCCCCGAACTCGTCGCGCATCAGCCTCGCCCAGATCCGTCGGGCCGCCCGGAACTTGGCGACCTCCTCGAGCAGCGTGGTCCGGGCGACGAAGAAGAACGACAGCCGGGGCGCGAAGTCGTCCACGGCCAGCCCGGCGGCGACCGCGGCGCGCACGTACTCCACGCCGTTGGCCAGGGTGAACGCGATCTCCTGCGCGGGCGTCGCACCCGCCTCCGCCATGTGGTAGCCGGAGATGGAGATGGTGTTCCACTTCGGCACCTCGGCCCGGCAGTACGCGAAGGTGTCGGCCACCAGCCGCAGCGACGGCTTCGGCGGGAAGATGTACGTCCCCCGGGCGATGTACTCCTTGAGGATGTCGTTCTGGATGGTGCCGTTGAGGGCCGCGCCCGGCACCCCGGACTCCTCGGCCACGAGCTGGTAGAGCAGGAGCAGCACCGAGCCGGGCGCGTTGATGGTCATCGAGGTGGAGACCTGGTCCAGCGGAATGCCGTGAAAGAGCAGCCGCATGTCCTCGATGGAGTCGATGGCGACCCCGACCTTGCCCACCTCGCCGTGCGCGATCGAGTCGTCGGAGTCGTACCCCATCTGGGTGGGCAGGTCGAAGGCGACCGACAGTCCCATGGTGCCGGCACGCAGGAGCTGGTGGTAGCGCGCGTTGGACTCGGTGGCGGTGCCGAAACCGGCGTACTGCCGCATGGTCCACGGGCGGGAGGTGTACATCGTCGGGTAGACGCCACGGGTGTACGGGTATTCGCCCGGGGCGCCCAGCCGCTCCGCCAGCCCCCCGGGGACGTCGTCCGTCGTGTAGACGCCCTTGATCGGGAAACCGGACTCGCTCGACCGCCGTTCGCTCATCACCGGATGGTAGGACTTGTCGGGCCGTCGATGGGTGAGGGATGGCGCACACTCCGGGGCCCGACGAGCACCGACCAGGGGTGAACGGCCGACCGCATACCGTCAAGTAGGTAAACGACCGCCGCGTCGGGTTTCGCATCGGGCGTCGGAACCAGCAAGATAGGGAGGTTGTGTCCCAGCCCCCTCGATATCCCCCCGGTGGCTTTTCTGTGACTCAGATCCCGACGTGGAGCGGCGGACCGGTCAGTCCCCCCACTGGACGCGCGGCACCCGGCACGACCATCGGCGATCGCTACTCTCTGCGGTCTCCGGTGGGCAACGGCGGAATGGGCACGGTGTGGCGTGCCACAGACACCCTGCTGCGCCGCGATGTGGCGGTCAAGGAGGTCGTCCTTCCCCCGGGGCTGGCTCCCAGCGACCGTGACGCGATGTACGAGCGGACCCTCCGGGAGGCCCGCGCCGCCGCCGCGATCCAGCACCCCGCCGTGGTCCAGGTGTACGACGTGGTCACCGAGGGTGGCCGGCCGTGGATCGTGATGGAGCTGCTGGACGCGCGCAGCCTGGCCGACATGGTGATCGAGGACGGGCCGGTCGCGCCCCGGGCGGTCGCCAAGATCGGCATCGCGCTGCTCGGCGCGCTGGAGGTGGCGCACGCGATCGGCGTGCTGCACCGCGACGTCAAGCCGGCCAACGTGCTCATCTGCTCCGACGGCCGCTGCGTGCTGACCGACTTCGGTGTCGCCCGGATGCCCACCGACGTGCAGCTCACCACGCCCGGCATGGTGCTCGGGTCGCCGCACTTCATCTCCCCCGAGCGGGCGATGGGGCAGGATTTCGGGCCGCCGAGCGACCTGTTCTCACTCGGCGTCACGCTCTACACCGCGGTCGAGGGGCGTCCCCCGTTCGACCGGGGCGACCCGATCGAGACCATGCACGCGGTGGTCGAGGATCCGCCGGCCATCCCACAGCGCAGCGGCCCGCTGACCGGCATGCTGATGGGCCTGCTGGAGAAGGACCCCGCCCGGCGGCTGGACGTGCACTCCGCCCGAGGCATGCTGCGTCAGCTCCTCGCCGGTCCGCTGACCAGCAACGCCACCGCGGTCAACTCGGTCACCGACCCGTACGCGGTGGTGCCGGTGCAGCGGCCGTCCACGCCGCCGGCGATCACGGCCGAGCCGAAGCCGACCGGCCAGATCGGCGGCCGGGCGATGATCGGCCCCGGCGAGTCGCTGACCGACCGGCTCGCCGCCCTGCGCCGGGGTGAGCGCCCCGAGCCCACGCCGATCCAGGCCGCCGCGGCGCTCGACGACACCAGCGCGGACGCGCTGGCCGGCCCGCTCCACACGCCCACCGGGGCGATGCCCGCGCCGGCAGCCGCCCCGGAGGCGACCCAGCGGATCTCCCCCGACGCCACCCAGCGCCTCGGCGCCGGCCACCCCGACGCCACCCAACCGGTCTACGGCCGTGGCGCCGACACCACCCAGCCGGTCTACGCCCCAGGCGCCAACGTCACCCAGCCCGTCTACGGTGGCGACGCCACCCAGCCGGTGTACGCCTCTGGCGCCAACGCCACCCAGCCCGTCTACGCCCCAGGCGCCAACGCGACCCAGCCGGTCCACGGTGGCGCCGATGCCACCCAGCCGGTCTACGCCGGCAACCAGTGGTCGGTGCCCGGCACCGGTCAGCCGTGGGCCACCCCGGCACCGGCCGACGGCGGCGCGCTGGGCAAGGCCCGCAGCGTCGGCACCCAGCTCGTCAGCACGGTCAGGGGCTGGCCGCGCAAGGTGCAGCTAGCGGTGGCCGGCGGGGTGGCCGTGCTGCTGCTGATCAGCGTGATCGCCCTCACCAGCGGCGACGACACTCCCCCGGCGATCGTGGGCACGCAGCCCACCGCCACGGCCGAGGCCCCGCCCGTGGCGATGCAGGAGCAGACGGTCAAGGGCATCACGGTCCAGGTGCCCAAGGGCTGGCAGCGGCAGACCGGCGGCGTGTACGTCGACTTCGTCGACCCCGAGGACGGCGGGCGCAAGGTCCGTGTCCTCGCCGAGAAATGGGGCAGCAGCTCCATCAGCTGGGCGGAGTTCGCCTCGCGGAGTCTCCGGAAGAAGGCCGCCGAGAGCAAGACCTGCCCCAAGCCGTACACCGAGCTGTCGGTGTCGGAGCAGGAGCTGGCCGGTGAGCCGGCGGGCGAGCTGGAATACACCTGCGGCGAGGGCGACAGCATGCGGCACGGGGTGTGGCGTGGGGTGGTGAAGGACGGCAAGGTCTACTCGTTCTACCTCACCTCCACCGACGCCCGGTTCGCCGAGAGCAAGCCGATCTTCGATTCGATGGTCCGGTCGTTCCAGCTTCCCGGGAGCAACTGAGCCGAGACCGCCGGGCAGTGGTGCTCCGCCGTCGTGCTATCAAGGGGCAATGGCGGCGGATACCACTGACCTTGACGAACTTCGCAAGCAGGCCCTTCGGTGGCTCGACGACGACCCCGACCCGGCCAGCCGGGACGAGCTGCGCGCGGTCCTCGACGGGCTGCCGGGCAGCGCGCCGGAGTTGGCCGACCGGTTCGCCGGGCCGCTGACCTTCGGCACCGCCGGGCTGCGCGGCCCGCTGCGCGCCGGCCCGAACGGGATGAACCTCGCGGTGGTCACCCAGGCCGCCGCCGGGCTGGTCGCCTGGCTCGCCGACCAGGGCGGTACGGGTCCGCTGGTCATCGGGTACGACGCCCGGCACGGCTCACGGGCCTTCGCGGAGCGCACCGCGCAGGTCGCCACCGGCGCGGGTCGCCCGGCCCTGCTGCTGCCCCGCCCGCTGCCCACCCCGGTGCTGGCGTACGCGGTGCGGCACCTGGGCGGGGTGGCCGGCGTGATGGTCACCGCCAGCCACAACCCGCCGCAGGACAACGGCTACAAGGTCTACCTCGGCGCTCAGCTCGGCGGGGAACTCGGCGCGGGCGCGCAGATCGTGCCGCCGGCCGACGCCGGCATCGAGGCCGCCATCCGCTCGGTCGGCTCGCTGCTGAAGGTGCCGCTCGGCCCGGCCGGCGAGGTGCTCGGCGACGACCTGGTCGCCGCGTACGTGGAGCGGGCCGTCGCGGTGATCGACCCGGCCGGCCCGCGCGACCTGAAGGTGGCGTACACCCCGCTGCACGGGGTGGGAGCCGCGGTGCTGACCGCCGTCTTCTCCCGCGCCGGCTTCCCGACCCCCGGCGTGGTGCCCGACCAGGCCGAGCCGGACCCGGCCTTCCCGACGGTCAACTTCCCCAACCCTGAGGAGCCGGGCGCGGTCGACAAGCTGGTCGCGCTGGCCGGCTCGACGGGCGCGGACATCGCCATCGCCAACGACCCGGACGCGGACCGCTGCGCGGTGGCCGTCCCTTCGGGCGGCACCTGGCGGATGCTGCGCGGGGACGAGGTCGGCGCGCTGCTCGCCGACCACCTGATGCGCCGCGGGGTCACCGGCCTGTACGCCACCACCATCGTGTCGTCGTCCCTGCTGCGGGCGATGTGCGCGGCGCGAGGCCTGCCGTACGACGAGACGCTGACCGGGTTCAAGTGGATCGTCCGGGGCGGTGCCGGGGTCCAGCCGTTGGTCTTCGGCTACGAGGAGGCGCTCGGCTACTGCGTCGCGCCCGAGCACGTACGCGACAAGGACGGCATCACCGCCGCGCTGACCGTCGCCGAGCTGGCGGCCGGCCTGAAGGCCGAGGGCCGGACGCTCACCGATCGGCTGGACGAGCTGGCCGCCGAGTTCGGCGTGCACCACACCGACCAGCTCTCGGTACGGGTCGACGACCTGCGGGAGATCGCCGCGATGATGGCCCGGATCCGGGCCGCCACCCCGCAGGCCCTGCTCGGTCATTCGGTCACCGAGACGTCCGACCTGCTCCCCGAGGCCGACGTGGTGATCCTGCGCACCGACGCGGCCCGGGTGGTGATCCGCCCGTCCGGCACCGAGCCGAAGCTCAAGGCGTACCTGGAAGTGGTGGAGCCGGTCGCGGACGGTGACGTGCCGGCGGCCCGCGCCCGCGCGACGGACGCCGTGGCGGCCCTGCGCGCGGAGATCGCCACCGCCCTCGGCCTCTGACCCGCCCGGCCCACGGCGGGGCAGGCGGGAGTCAGTCGCCGACCGCCGGCGTGGACGGGACGCATGTCCCGCCCACGCCGGCCGGACCCCCGTTCCGGTCAGCCGAGCGTGTCGGTACGGCTGGCCTGCAGCAGCAGCCCGTAGCGGAGCACGCGCTGCTTGGGGGCCTGCTCCAGGTACTCCTGGGCGAGCAGTTCACCGGTGTTCGGATCGAAGATCAACAACATCTGGTAGCGCTGCTCGTCCTCCGGCCGCTCCGCCGGCAGGGTGAGGTCGGCGGTGACGCCCAGGCCCGGGCGGCCGGCCCGGTCGACGACCCGTCCACGCCACACGAACCCCGGCTTGTCGGCCAGGATGGTGAGGACGTCGGCGCGGGTCCGCCGCGGCACCAGGTGCCGGACGTACGTGTTGTACACGGCATCGGCCATGTCGAGGGCCGGAAGGTCGGTCCGGAGCAGACGAGCGAGGCCCGCCCGGTCGGTCGGCAATCGCCGGTCTTCCCGATCCCGTGGTTCCTCGACGGGCCCAGCGGCCGGTGGGGTCGCCAGGCCGACGGCAGGCCCGGGCAGCTGCTTCGTCCAGTAGTCCCGGGACGCCGCGTCGGGGAACTCCATGCCCAGCACCGTCATATCCGTCCACCGGCGGCCGTCGGACGTGGCCCAGCTCTGACGTTCCTCCACGTAACTGGCCACGTACCCTTCTTTCGACTGCTGCATCGCGCCGCCCCAGGACTTGACCCGGTGGTAGGCGTAGCGGCCGCCCTCCCGGTCGTAGGGCGCGTCCGTGATACGTCCGGCGAGCGCCCGCAGGTGCGGCCCGGCCGGTTCTGCGTCGGTGGCGATCTCGTAACCCACCAGTTGCAGCACGCTCCCGTCGACCGGCTGCCGCGGCGTCGGCTCGGTGGGTGCTCCGCGATCCCCGATGACCGGCAGCAAGCCGGCGGACGCCACCACGGCGGCCGCGACGGCCGCGCCGACCAGGACGGTGCGGCGGCTCGCACGGCGGCTCGGCGCCATCCGCGCGGGAGGCGCCGAGCTCTCGACCTGGAGGATCACCTGGTGCGCGGAGAGCCGTGCCGGTGACACCACGACGCCACGCGCCGGGTCGGCCGGGCCCAGGAGGTCCCGGATTTGCTGCTGTGTACGCATGCTGCTCCTTTCAGACATAGATCGATGCCGGCCGAGGGTCGGGAAGCTGCGGGCGGGCGGCCAGCGCGGAGCGCAGGCGACGCCGGGCCCGGAAGAGCCGCACTGCCGCAGCGGAGCGGGTGCAGCCGAGGGTGGCAGCGGCGTCCGAGACGCTGAGGTCCTCCCACCCGACCAACCGGAGGATCTCCTGGTCGGCTTCGGGCAGCTCGCGCAGCGCCCGGTGCAGGTCGAGCACGGGTGCCATGGCGTCGGGCCCGACAAGCCCCGCCGGCACCTGGTCCGCCTCGGTGAGCGGGACCAGTGTGGGAGCGCCGCGCCCGCGCCGCCAGCGGTTCACCACGGTGTTCCGGGCGACGGCGTAGAGCCACGGAAGGGGGCGTTCGGGGACCTCGCTCCGCCGACGCCAGGCGACGATGAACACGTCCTGGGCGAGTTCGGCGGCCGCGTCGGCATCCGGGAGCCGCCGCAGTCCGTACCTGACGATGTCCGGGTAGTGCGTGGCGTAGAGGCTGGTGAACCAGTCCTCACTCCGCTCACCCACGGGTTTCATCTGATCGCTCTCCCGACCGGAGTTCCTGACATGGACACCAGGTATGTGTCGCAGGCGGGGCGGATCGTTACCGACAGGCGTGGGACGGGCGCAACGGCGATGGCCCGCTACCCCCGGCAGTGGCCGGGGAGGCGGGCCATCGAAAGGGAGACTAGAAGCGGGGCATGCCGCCGAACTGGCGGTCGCCGGCGTCGCCGAGGCCGGGGACGATGAACTTGTGGTCGTTCAGGCCCTCGTCGATGGAGGCGGTGACCAGGCGCAGGGGGAGGCCGGAGCGCTCCAGGCGCTCGACGCCGGCCGGCGCGGCGAGGACGCACAGCACCGTGATGTCGGTGCAGCCGCGGTCGGCGAGCAGCCGGCAGCAGTGCTCCAGCGAACCGCCGGTGGCCAGCATCGGGTCGAGCACCAGCACCGGCAGGCCGCTCAGGTCGCGGGGCAGCGACTCCATGTACGCGCGGGGCTCGTACGTCTCCTCGTCGCGCGCCAGGCCGACGAAGCCCATCGACGACTCGGGCAGCAGGTCGAGCGCGGCGTCGGCCATGCCGAGACCGGCCCGCAGCACCGGCACCAGCAGCGGCGGGTTCGCCAGCCGGGTGCCCTCGGTGGCGGTGACCGGGGTCTGGACCGGGTACTTCTCGACGGGGAAGGAGCGTGCGGCCTCGTACACCAGCATGGTGGTGAGTTCGCGCAGCGCGGCCCGGAACGACGCCGAGTCGGTCCGGGCGTCCCGCATGGCGGTCAGCCGCGACTGGGCGAGCGGGTGATCAATGACGGTTACATCCACGAACGCTCAACCTACCCGGCGCGCCGGCCGCGCACCGCGTGTGCCGGCTGACCAGCGACCCCGCTCACGCGTGGCACTCACGACCGGACACCGTGACCAAGATCACACTCAGCTGATATGCGTACTATTCACGACATGACGGCGACACCGACGTCGGCCCGGTCGGACCTCTCCGAGCTGGGACGATCCGAGACCGCTCTGCGGACCTTCCTCCACGGCCTACCGGGCGTGGACCAGGTGGGCGCGGAGCAGCGGGCGGCACAACTCGGCACCCGCTCCATCAAGACCACCGCCAAGGCCCAGGCTATCGACCTGGCGATCCGGATGGTCGACCTGACCACCCTGGAAGGGGCCGACACCCCCGGCAAGGTGCGGGCGCTGGCGACCAAGGCGCTGCGCCCCGACCCGGCCGACCCGTCCTGCCCGCACGTCGGAGCGGTCTGCGTCTATCCCGCCATGGTCCCGTACGTGGCCGAGGTGCTGCGCGGCAGTCGCGTGCACCTGGCCAGCGTGGCGACCGCGTTCCCGTCGGGCCAGGCGCCGCTGGAGATCAAGCTCGCCGACACCCGGGCCGCCGTCGAGGCCGGCGCCGACGAGATCGACATGGTGATCAACCGGGGCGCGTTCCTGGCCGGCCGCTACCGGGAGGTCTACGACGAGATCGTGGCCACCAAGGAGGCCTGCGGTGACGCCCACCTCAAGGTGATCCTGGAGACCGGCGAGCTGACCACGTACGACAACGTGCGGCGGGCCTCCTGGCTGGCCATGCTGGCCGGCGGCGACTTCATCAAGACCTCCACCGGCAAGGTGCCGGTCGCGGCCACCATGCCGGTGACCCTGGTGATGCTGGAGGCGGTCCGCGACTTCCGCGCCGCCACCGGACGGCAGGTCGGCGTGAAGCCGGCCGGCGGCATCAAGACCACCAAGGACGCGATCAAGTACCTGGTCATGGTCAACGAGACCGTCGGCGCGGACTGGCTGGACCCGGACTGGTTCCGGTTCGGCGCGTCGAGCCTGCTCAACGATCTGCTCATGCAGCGGACCAAGCTGAAGACCGGCGTCTACTCCGGTCCCGACTACTTCACCCTGGACTGAGCGTGATGTTCGAATACGCCCCCGCCCCCGAGTCGCGCTCGGTGGTGGACATCAAGCCCTCGTACGGGCTCTTCGTCGACGGCAAGTTCGTCGATCCGACCGACGGCGGCAGCTTCAAGTCGATCAACCCGGCCTCCGAGGAGGTGCTCGCCGAGGTCGCCGAGGCCGGCGCCCAGGACGTGGACCGCGCGGTTCGCGCCGCCCGGACGGCGTACGAGAAGGTCTGGGGTCCCATGCCGGGCCGCGACCGGGCCAAGTACCTGTTCCGGATCGCCCGGATCATCCAGGAGCGTTCCCGCGAGCTGGCCGTGCTGGAGTCGCTGGACAACGGCAAGCCGATCAAGGAGTCCCGGGACGTCGACGTCCCGCTGGTCGCCGCGCACTTCTTCTACTACGCCGGCTGGGCCGACAAGCTCCCGCACGCCGGCTTCGGGCCCAACCCGCAGCCGCTCGGCGTGGCCGCGCAGGTCATCCCGTGGAACTTCCCGCTGCTCATGCTGGCCTGGAAGATCGCCCCGGCCCTGGCCGCCGGCAACACGGTGGTGCTGAAGCCGGCCGAGACCACCCCGCTGACCGCGCTGCTGTTCGCGGAGATCTGCCAGCAGGCCGACCTGCCCGCCGGCGTGGTCAACATCGTCACCGGTGCCGGCGAGACCGGCCGGGCGCTGGTCGAGCACCCGGGCGTGGACAAGGTCGCCTTCACCGGCTCCACCGACGTGGGCCGGGCCATCGCCCGGGCGGTCGCCGGCACCCGCAAGAAGCTCACCCTGGAGCTGGGCGGCAAGGCCGCCAACATCGTCTTCGACGACGCCCCCATCGACCAGGCGGTCGAGGGCATCGTCAACGGCATCTTCTTCAACCAGGGGCACGTCTGCTGCGCCGGTTCCCGGCTGCTGGTCCAGGAGTCGGTCGCCGACCGGGTGCTGGAGTCGCTCAAGCGCCGGATGGCCCAGCTCCGGGTCGGTGACCCGCTGGACAAGAACACCGACATCGGTGCGATCAACTCGGCCGCCCAGCTGGCCCGGATCCGGGAGCTCTCCGACGCCGGCGTGGCCGAGGGCGCCGAGCGCTGGTCGCCGCCGTGCGAGCTGCCCGAGCGCGGCTTCTGGTTCGCCCCGACGATCTTCACCGGGGTCACCCAGGCGCACCGGGTCGCCCGGGAGGAGATCTTCGGCCCGGTGCTGTCCGTGCTGACCTTCCGCACCCCGGCCGAGGCGGTCGAGAAGGCGAACAACACGCCGTACGGGTTGTCGGCCGGCATCTGGACCGACAAGGGTTCCCGGATCCTGTGGATGGCCGACCGGCTGCGCGCCGGCGTGGTCTGGGCCAACACGTTCAACAAGTTCGACCCCACCTCGCCGTTCGGCGGCTACAAGGAGTCGGGCTACGGCCGCGAGGGCGGCCGGCACGGGCTGGAGGCGTACCTCAATGTCTGAGCGGGTCGCGGTACGCAAGACGTACAAGCTCTTCATCGGCGGGAAGTTCCCGCGCAGCGAGTCGGGACGGTCGTACATCGTGCAGGACTCCAACGTGTCGCTGGCCTCCCGCAAGGACGCGCGGGACTCGGTCGTCGCCGCGCGGGCCGCGGTGAAGGGCTGGGCCGGGGCGACCGCGTACAACCGGGGTCAGATCCTCTACCGGGTCG
Source organism: Micromonospora sp. NPDC048999 (assembly GCF_040649295.1). Lineage (NCBI taxonomy): Bacteria > Bacillati > Actinomycetota > Actinomycetes > Micromonosporales > Micromonosporaceae > Micromonospora > Micromonospora sp. NPDC048999. The sequence continues at coordinate 21,959 of NZ_JBEZFI010000001.1, forward strand.
CCGAGATGCTGGAGGGCCGCCGCGAGCAGTTCGTGGCGCTCGGCGTGCCGGCCGACGAGGTGGACGCGGCGATCGACCGCTGGGTCTGGTACGCCGGCTGGTCCGACAAGCTCCCCCAGGTCTACGGCGGCGCGAACCCGGTGGCCGGGCCGTACTTCAACCTGTCGGCGCCCGAGCCGACCGGCGTGGTGGCCGTGGTGGCCCCCGAGGCGCCGGCGCTGCTCGGTCTGGTCAGCGTCATCGCCCCGGCGATCGTGACCGGCAACACGGTGGTGGTGGCCGCTTCCCCGTCGGCGCCGCTCGCGGCGGTGACCCTGGCCGAGGTGCTGGCCACCTCCGACCTGCCGGGCGGGGTGGTCAACCTCCTCACCGGCCGGATCACCGAGACGGTGCCGACGCTGGCCGCGCACATGGACGTCAACGCGATCGACCTGACCGGGGTGACCGAAGCCGAACTGGCGGCGGACCTGGAGGTCAAGGCGGCGCAGAACCTCAAGCGGGTGCTCCGGCCGGCCCCGGCCGACCACGACTGGTACGCCGACCCCGGCATCACCCGGATGACCGCCCTGCTGGAGACCAAGACCGTCTGGCACCCCAAGGGCGTCTGACCCCCTGGGTGCCCCGCGCTGGCACCCCACCCCTCCGTCGATCATGAGGTTAGCGGCGATGTGGATCTCCCCAAATGCCGCTAACCTCATGATCAACGAGGCAATCGCCGAGGGTGACTACTACGGGGGGTAGGATTACCGGTGTGATTCGGCTGGGTGATCTTGAACGTGCGGTGATGGACGTGCTGTGGGACCTGGATCCGGGCACGTCCGACGGAGTGACCGTGCGCGAGGTGGCCGACGCCCTGGACGGGCGGGATCTGGCGTACACCACGGTGATGACCGTGCTGGACCGACTCGCCGGCAAGGGGATGGTGCAGCGCCGACGGGAGGGGCGAGCCTGGCGGTACCGGGCCGCGGCCAGCCGGGAGGCGCACATCGCCCAGCTCATGCTCGACGCGCTCGACCTCGGCGGCAGCCGGGACGCCGCGCTGGTGCGCTTCGCCCGCTCGGTCACCGGCACCGAGGCGGAGGTGCTACGCACGGCGCTGAGCGCCGAGGCCGGGCTCACCGGTTCCGGGCCGGCCGGGCACGAGGCCGGGCTGACGGACCGGGTCGAGGACCCGGCGGCCGGGCGGCCGGCGCTGGCCGACGAGGCGACGGACCGGTAGGGCGACGGCCATGGCGTACGCCGTGCACTTCACCGCGAGCATTCTGGCCTGCTGGCTGACCGCGCAGGTCCTCGCCGCTTCGAGGTGGACCTGGCGCGCCCCGCGGGTGGCGATCGTCTGCTGGCAGGCGGTCGGGCTGGCGCTCGGCCTCTCCGCGATGGGCCTGCCGATGGCGCTCGGCCTGATCACGTACGACCGGCCGACCGGCGGCGCGCTGCTCGCCCTCGCCAGCGACCTGGCCCACGGCGACCTGCCGGCCGGGGTCGGGGTGGTGGGCCTCGGCCTGGTCGGGGTCGGCTTCGGCATCGGCGCGGTGCTGCTCACCACGACGGTCCGCAGCGTCTACGGCACGATCCGCGCCCAACGCCGGCACCGGGAACTGCTCAGCCTGGTCGCCCGCCGGGACCCGACCGTGCCCGGCGCACTGGTGCTCGACCACCCGAGTGCGGCGGCGTACTGCCTGCCGGGGGTGAAGCCCCGGGTGGTGGTCAGCGCGGGCACCCTCAGCCTGCTGGACCGCGCCGAACTGGCGGCGGTGCTCGCCCACGAGCGGGCGCACGCCGAGGAGCGGCACGACCTGGTGCTGCTGCCGTTCACCGCGCTCCGCCGGGCGCTGCCCTGGCTCCGCCGGGTCCACGAGGCGCACGACCGGGTGGCGCTGCTGGTCGAGATGCGCGCCGACGACAAGGCCCGCGAGCTGCACGCCGAGGCACCGCTGGCCGGGGCGCTACGCCGGTTCGCCGCCGCCGGGCACCGGATCACGCCGGCCGGCACGCTCGGCCTCGGCGACCGCGACCTCGACGTACGCGTGCAGCGGCTGCTGCTTCCGGACCGGCCGCCCCGGGTGCTCGGCGCCACCGCGCTGACCGTCGCGGCCACTCTCGTCGCCCTGCCGATCTCGCTCTTCCTGAACTGACCGGCCATGGACCCCCTGCTCATCGCCCGCCTGCAGTTCGCCACCACCACCTCGATTCATTTCCTCTTCGTCCTGGTCACCCTCGGGCTGGTGACCCTGCTGGTCGGCCTCCAGACGGCCTGGGTGATCACCGGGAAGCAGACGTACCAACGGCTGACCCGGTTCTGGGGCACCCTCTACGTGATCAACTACGTGCTCGGCATCGCGACCGGCATCGTGATGGAGTTCCAGTTCGGGCTGAACTGGAGCGGGTTGTCGCGGTACGTCGGCAACGTCTTCGGCGCCCCGCTCGCCATGGAGACGCTGGTCGCCTTCTTCCTGGAATCCACCTTCCTCGGGATGTGGATCTTCGGCTGGCACCGGCTACGCCGGGGCGTGCACCTCGCGCTGCTCTACGGCGTCGCCATCACCGCGTACGCCTCGGTCTTCTGGATCATGGTGGCGAACTCCTGGCTGCAGCACCCGGTCGGCTACGAGCTGCGCGACGGGGTCGCCCACCTCACCGACTTCTCCGCACTGCTGAGCAACCCGACCTTCACCGTGGCCATCTGGCACGTGATCTTCGCCGCGCTGACCACCGGCGGCACGCTGATGGCGGCGGTCAGCGCCTGGCACCTGCTCCGGCGTACCACGGACCATCAGCTGTTCCGCACCTCGCTGCGGATCGGCCTGCCCACCGCGGTGGTGTCGGCCACCTTCGCCCTCTGGTTCGGTTTCGCACAGGAGGACGGGGTCGCGCTGGCGCAGCCGACCAAGCTCGGCGACGAGCAGGCCAAGGCGGCGGCGGTCGCCGACTTCACCGCCCGCTTCGGCCCCGGCGACTACCTGCCGCCGGCCCTGGCCGGCACCGCGATGGAAATCATGATCATGATCGGCTTCACCATCTGGTGCGCGGTGCTGCTGCTCCCCCTGCTCTACCGGGACTGGCTCATCCGGCTCCGGTTCCCGCTCTACCTGCTGCTGTTCGCCGTACCGCTGCCGTTCATCGCCGCGATCTGCGGCTGGCTGACCCGTGAGGTCGGCCGCCAGCCCTGGGCCGCGTACGGGCTGCTCCAGGCGCGCGACGCGGTCTCCCCGGTCGACGGCGGCGTGATGCTCGCCTCCTTCCTGGGCTTCAGCCTCCTACTCGGCACCCTCGCCGTGGCCAACTGGGTGTTGTTCGCCCGGCACGCCGCCCGGGGCGCCGCCGATCCGGCCATCGGGCGGGCACCTGGCGCGGACGCCGACCGGTCCGACACCCGCCCCGAGTCGTTGTTCGCCTGAGAGGAGGCCTCGTGGCAACCATCTGGTACGCCCTGCTCGGGCTCTTCTTCGCCACCTACCTGGTGCTCGGCGGCTACGACTACGGCGTCGGGCTGCTGCTGACCCGCCCCGGCGACCCGCGAGACCGTCGCGCCGCGCTCAACGCCGTCGGCCCGTTCTTCCTCGGCAACGAGGTCTGGCTGGTCGCCGCCGTCGGCATCCTGTTCGGCGCGTTCCCGCTGCTGGAAGGGGAACTTCTCGCCGGGTTCTACCCGGCCGTGCTCGGCGCGGTGACCGGAGTGGTGCTGGTGACGGCCGGGGTGCAACTGCGCAGCCGGCCGCGCGCCGAGTCGGCCCGCGCCGCCTGGGACCGGGTGGTGGTGGCCGGCAGCGCGCTCGCCGCCCTCGGCTGGGGCGCCCTGCTCGGCGGGCTGCTGCAGGGCGTACCGCTGCGGGCCGACGGGCACGTCGCCGGGGTGAGTCACCTCTTCACCCCGTTCGTGGCCGCCACCGCGCTGGCGATGGTGGCGCTGGTCGCCGTGCAGGGTGCGACCTTCCTCACCCTCCGGCTGCCGGCCGCCGACGTCCCGCCGGTCGCCCGGCTGGCTCGCGGCCTGGTGCTGGCGGCGCTCGCCGCGCTCGCCGCGGCCACCGTCCTGGGCCTGCTCTCCGACCGGGTACGCGCCGCCGTGGCGCGGCCGGCGCTCGCCGTACTCCTACCGTTGGCACTTGTCGCGGCGCTGCTGGCGGCCCGCGCGGCGCTCGGCCGAGGGCGGGCCGGGGTGGCCTTCGCGGCGACCAGCGCGGCGCTGGCGCTGCCGGTGTTGCTGATCGGGGCGGCCCTCTGGCCCCGGGTGCTGTTCTCGACCGGCGACCCGGCCGCCTCGCTGACCGTCGCCGACGCGGCGGCGAGCGGGCCCACGCTGTCCCTGCTCGGCTGGCTCGCGCTGCCGCTGCTCCCGGCCCTACTAGGCTTTCAGGCCATGTGCTGGTGGGTGTTCCGGGGACGGACCGACGGCAGGGCACCGGTGTACTGGTGAACCGCCGCCCGTTCGACCCGCGGCTGCTGCGCCGGGTCCCCGCGGCCCGGCGCGACCTCGCCATGCTCGCGGTGCTGGGCGGGCTGACCGCGCTGCTGGTGGTCGCCCAGGCCACCGCGCTGGCCACGCTGCTGGCGACGGCGGTCGACGGGCGGCTGCACCGGCCGGCGCTGGCCGGCTTCGTGGCGGCGGTCGCCGCCCGGGCGCTGGTGAGCTGGGCGCAGGGCACGGTGGCGGCCCGGGCGGCGGCGACGGTGAAGGCCGCGCTCCGCGCCGACCTGCTCGGCTCGGTCGCCCGGCACGGCCCCACCTGGGTGGCCGGCCAGCGGGCCGGGCAGCTCGCCACCCTCGCCGGGCGCGGGTTGGACGCGCTGGACCCCTACTTCACCGGCTACCTGCCGCAGCTCGTGCTGAGCGTGACCGTGCCGCTGGCCGTGCTGGCCCGGATCGTCCTCGCCGACTGGAGCTCGGCGGTGATCATCGCGCTGACCCTCCCGCTCATCCCGGTCTTCGGCGCGCTGCTCGGCTGGCAGGCGCAGGCCGCCACCGAGCGGCAGTGGCGTCGCCTGTCGCTGCTCGGCGGGCACTTCCTCGACATGGTGGCCGGGCTGCCCACGCTGCGCGCGTTCGGCCGGGCCCGGGCCCAGGTCGACGTGGTACGCCGGATGGCCGACGGGCACCGCCAGGCCACCATGAAGACCCTGCGGATCGCGTTCCTCTCCGCGCTGGTCCTCGAACTGGTCGCCACCCTCTCGGTGGCGCTGGTCGCGGTGCCGGTGGGCATCCGGCTGCTCGGCGGCGGGATCACCCTCTCCACCGCGCTGCTGGTGCTGCTGCTCACCCCGGAGGCCTACCTGCCGCTGCGGGCGGCGGGCAGCCGGTTCCACGCCAGCATGGAGGGGCTGACCGCGCTCGACGAGGCGCTCACCATCTCCGCCACGCCGGAGACCGCCGCCCCGGAGACCGCCGCCCCGGAGACCGCCGCGCCCGAGGGCGCCGCACCGACCGGCGGGCGGGCGGCCCCGGACGGGCCCGGCGAGATCCGCTTCGAGGACGTCACCGTCGAGTACGAGCGGACCACCGCGCTGCGCAACGTCAGCCTCACCATCCGCCCGGGCGAGCGGGTCGCCGTCATCGGGCCCAGCGGCGCCGGCAAGAGCACTCTGCTCAGCCTGCTGCTCGGGTTCGTCAGCCCGACCGCCGGCCGGGTCACCGTCGACGGGGTGGACCTCGCCGACGTCGACCTCGACGCCTGGCGGCGCCAGCTGGCCTGGGTGCCGCAGCGGGCCCACCTCTTCGCCGGCTCGCTGGCCGACAACATCCGCCTCGGCGCGCCCGACACCCCGGACGCCGCGCTCGCCCGCGCCGTCACCGACGCGGCGCTGGACGAGGTGGTCGCCGCCCTGCCCGACGGGCTGGCCACCGCGCTCGGCGAGCGCGGGCACGGCCTGTCCAGCGGGCAGCGGCAGCGGGTGGCGCTGGCCCGGGCGTTCCTCCGCGACGCCCCGCTGGTGCTCCTCGACGAACCGACCGCCCGACTGGACACCGCCAGCGAGGCCGTCGTGCTGGCCGCCACCCGGCGGCTGGTCGCCGGGCGTACCGCGCTGCTGGTCGCGCACCGGCCCGCGCTGCTCGAGGACGCCGACCGGATCCTGCGGGTCGAGGACGGCCGGGTCACCGAGCTGAGTCCGGTGCCGGCGGGGAGGGCGGCGTGATGGCCGGCGGACCGGAGGCCGTCGGCACCCGTACTCGGGCGGGTGCCGAGCGGGCGGTGCTGCGGCTGGCGCGACCGTACCTGAGCCGGCTGCTGCGGGCCGGGCTGCTCGCCGCGGCCACCGAGTTCGCCGGGCTGGCCCTGATGGCGACGGCCACCTGGCTGCTGATGACCGCCGCCGGCCGGCCCACGCTGGACCGGTTGACCGTGGCCATCGTCGCGGTCCGGGCCCTCGCCGTCAGCCGGGGCGTGTTCCGCTACACCGAACGGCTCGCCGGGCACGACGCGGTGCTCCGCATGATCACCGACGTCCGGGCCCGGGTCTTCGCCGCCCTCGCCGCCCGGCGGGACACCGCCGCCCAGCGGACCGGGGACGCGTTGAGCCGGCTCGTCTCCGACGTCGAGGCGGTGCAGGACCTGCTGCTCCGGGTGCTCGTACCGGGGTCGGCCGCAGCGCTGGTGAGTCTGCTGGCGGTCGGGGCCGCCGCCCTGATCTCGGTGCCGGCGGCCGGGGCGCTCGCCGCGGGTCTGCTGGTGGCCGGGGTGGGGCTGCCCACGCTGGCCACCGCGCTCACCCGGCGCGCCGCCGACGAGGTGGCTCCGCTGCGCGGGGCCCTCGCCGTGGACGCGGTCGACCTGACCCACGGCGCCGCCGACCTGGCCGCCTTCGGCGCCACCGGCACGGCGCTGGCCGCCGCCGAGGGGCGGGCCCGGCGGCTCGCCCGGCTGGAACGCCGGCTCGCCGCGACCGGCTTCGCGGTCGACGCGGCCGGGGTGCTGGTCGCCGGGCTAACCGCCGCCGCGGTGGTCCTGGTGGCGCTGCGCGCGGGTGTCGGCGGGGTGCTGGTCGGCGTACTGGCCGTCGGCACGCTGGCTGCGATCGAGATCGCTCTCGCCCTGGTCGGGGCCGCCCGGCAGCGCACCCAGCTCGGTGCCGGGCTGGCCCGGGTGGCCGACCTGCTCAACGCTCCCGCCCCGAAACCCGGCCCCGCTGCGGCGCTCGGCCCGGAGCCGGCGGCGACCCGGCCTGACGTGCGGTTCGCCGGGGTGACCGTGCGGTACCGAAAGGGGGCGGCGCCCGCCCTCGCCGGGGTCGACCTGGACCTGTCCAAGGGTCGCCGGGTGGCCGTGGTGGGGCCCAGCGGCGCCGGCAAGAGCACCCTGGCCGCCGTGCTCACCGGCGCGGTACGCCCCGACGCCGGCCGGGTCACCCTGGCCGGGGTGGACGTGTCCGCGTACCCGGCCGACGAGCTGCCCCGGCTGGTCGGCGGCCTGCTCGCCGAGGCGTACGTCTTCCACGCCTCGGTACGCGACAACATGCTGCTCGGCCGGCCCGGGGCCGACGAGGAGGAGCTGACCGCCGCCACTCGGGCGGCCGGCCTGCTGGACTGGGTACGCGCCCAGCCCGACGGCTGGGACACCGTGGTCGGCGAGCAGGGTGGGCAGCTCTCCGGCGGTCAGCGGCAGCGCCTCGCGCTGGCCCGGGCGCTGCTGGCCGCCCCGGCCGTGCTGGTGCTGGACGAGCCGACCGAGGGCCTCGACCCGGCCGCCGCGGACGCCGTGCTCGCCTCGGCGCTGGCGGCCACCCCGGCCGACCACTCCGTCCTGCTGATCAGCCACCGGCTCAGCGGGCTGGCCGGGCTCGACGAGATCGTGGTGCTCGACGCCGGCCGGGTGGTGCAGCGCGGCCGGCACGACGAGCTGGTGGCACAGCCGGGCTGGTACCGCGAGCAGTGGCTGCTCCAGGCGGCGGCCGAGCGCGGCTACCTGGCCCTGGCACCCTGAGCCCGGCCCCCGGATAGATCGCGCCGGTGGACCGGCTCCCGGTCGCCCGCCGGGACGCCACCGGGGTGGACTCCCGGCCATGCCGGGTCGCCCACTAGGGTATGTGCGCAGAGTCACTCGGCGACGGAGGTTTCGCCGGGTGGGCAACCCGAAGCACACGGAGGTCAGCGTGGCCAGCCAGTCGCCCCAACGGCCCGACGCCGACGAGCCCGAGCTCGACGCCACCACCGCGTCGGCCGCCGAAGACGAGGTCGAGGTCGACCACCCCGCCGATCGCGCGCTCTGGGAGGAGCTGCGGATCGACCCGGTGGAGATCGCCCTGCCCGCCGGCACCGGCTTCACCCTGCGGGCGTACCGGCCGGCGCGGGAGCTGACCCCGACCGACGCCACCGAGCGCGACCAGGAAGACCCCTTCCTGGCCCGTCGCCAGGTCGTCGAGACCGAGGACGACGAGGAGGTGGTGATCCTCGACGAGGAGTTCGCCGCCCTCTCCGCCGAGGAGAACGAGGAGGCCGAGGACGAGCGGCCGGAGAAGCGCCGGCGCCGCGGGGCCGCGGCGAAGGAGGAGACGGCCGACGAGGACGAGGCGGACGAGGACGAGGAGGACGACGCCGGCGACGAGGAGGTCCCGATCTTCCTCAGCCACCGCGGCAGTCTGCTCCTGTTCAAGAGCCCGGAGTCGCTGGTCAGCTTCATCCGGTCCGGCGCGCCCAGCGACCTGACCCAGCTGGACAGCTGGAACGAGCTGTCCGAGCGGGTGGAGCCGGCCGATGTCGCCCCGCTGGACGAGGACACCTACGAGCTCGACCTCGTGGTGGAGAACCTCCGCGGCGGCCACGACGCGTGGGACCCCACGCTCCTGATCGAGGCCGGCGAGGTCGCCCGTGACGTGGCGTACGCACTCCGGCTTCCGGCCGTGCTGGACATGCTCTCCGCCGGCTCCAGCCTGGATGACCTGGACGAGGCTCTGCGGGCGACCGTCAACGGCGGGATCGGTGGCTTCCTGGGTCGACGCCGGCTGAAGAAAATCGGGGCACAAACCGCAAGTTTGGGTTGGCGCACCATTGTCGGCAAGATCTCTGCCGTTGTGGACTGGCGCGACTGACCCGGAGCGGGGAGCATCAGTCTCTGGCAGAGCAAGACCTGTGTCCCGGGAGGAGGACGACGCCGTGGCGCTCGTGCGCGTGTACTGCGGTCTGGCCTCGGCGGATCCGGCCGACCGGCTGGCTTCGGCCGGATCGACGCTGACGTCCGCTGTGGTCGACGACGCAGGCCGTCTGCTGCATGTCTCCGAGATCGGCGACGACCCCGCTGGCTACGCCCAGCTGGTCGCGCTGCTCGTGGAGCGGTCGGGCGGGCCGAGCGGTGCGGCCATCGCCGCCGACAGTGACGACCACACGGTCACCTCGCTGCTCAGCGCGGCCGGTCGCCCGTTGGCGATCGCGGACGACGACTCGGTCGACGACTTCGCCGAGCGCTTCGCCGACGACGACTCGCTGGAGGAGATGCAGTCGCCACCGGCCGAGCGCCGGGCTGTCGGCCTGGCCCGGGCGCTGCAGGCCGGCGCCCTTTCCGCGGTCACCCTGCCGGCCCCCCGTGACCTCGCCGGCTACAAGCAGGTGCTCGCCGCGCACGCCGCGCTGGCCAGCGGGCGGCACTCCGCCGCGGTGGCGCTGCGCGAGGTGCTCCGCGAGCTCTACCCGGCCGCCCTCCGGGCCTACCCGGACCCGGCCGAGCCCATCTCCCTGGCCGTTCTCGACGCGCTGCCGGAGCCTGGCATGCTCAGCGGCACGATGGCCCGGGGACGCGAGGTGGCGGTCGCCGCGGACGCCGTCGCCGCGCACCTGGCGGGCGAGGGTGTCGCCGATGCCGACACGATCAACGACGCGGTGACCGCGCTGCGGGTCGCCATCGCCGAGACGCCCCGAAGGGCCACCGTCAACCGGGCGCTCACCGCCGCCGTCGCCGAGACGGTGCGGCAGGCGGTCTCCTCCGTCCGGGCCTGCGACGCTGGCTGCGCGGCGCTGGTGGCCGCGCTCAGCGCCCGGGTCACCACACCCACACCGGCACCGGCGGCCGCCCGCCGGGCCGGGGCGCGGCTTGGCGAGTCGGTCGACGAGCGGCCCGAGCTCACCGACGCCGCTACCGGCCTGCGTGCGCTCCGACCCGAAGAGCCGGAGCCGGTGGGCCGGCGCAGCCGCCCCGAGCCGATCTCCGGACCGGCCGCGCCGGCGTCGCCCCGGCCGCTCGGCCCGCCACCGGTCGCCCCGGCACCGGTCACGCCGCCGCCCGTCGCCCCCGCACCGGTCGCACCGGTCGCCCCGGCCGCCTCAGCCGGCAGGCCGACGTCGGCGCCCCCGTCACTTACGGAGTCGGCTCGCACGCCGATGCCGCAGCGGGTGGATGGGCCCACCAACCGGCCAATCTCCGCACCGCCTCCGCCGCCCCCCGGGATCACCCCGATCGCCCCCGTGCAGCGGGGCAAGGTGCCGCCGGCCGAGGCCGGCGAGCCGTTCCGACCGACTCTGACCACCGCGGCGATCAACAAGGCTCGTGCCGACCGTCAGCGCACGGTCATCCCGCCGCGCCCCAAGATCACCCAAGAGCTGCCGACCGGGGGCTTCAGCGTCACCGACCCGAGCGTCCCGGTGCCGACACCGCGCCCCGGGCAGGAGTCCGCTCCCCCGGGTTCCCGCGCAAACTGGCCGCTGGTCAACAACGGCGACCAGGACGACCGAGCCACGGAGCCCCCTGCCGGCTACCCGTACGACGGCCGGAGCGTGGACGCGCCGAGCGACCCCGGCACCAGCCGGGTCACCCCGCCGTGGCTCGCCGACGACCTGCCTCAGGAGCCGCCGATGCTGCGGCTGGTGGAGCCGCCGCCGCTGGCCGATCGGGCGCTGCGCGCCGAGCTGGACCCACCGACCGACCCGGGCCTGGACGCTCGGTCGCTGCGGCTGGTCGACCGGCAGCAGCCCGACCGGTCCGGCCGGCCGGTGCCCCACGCCGAGCTGCCCGGTCCGCCGGAGCGCCTCGACCACTCCAGCGCGGCGCGTCTGACGCCGCGCCGCGACCTGGAGCAGCCGCCCGAGCCCAAGGAGCACCGGCCCCCGCCGGTCTCCGACGAGGGCGACGGCGACCTGCTGATCTTCGCCCAGGCGAAGTCCGCCTGGTTCGTCGGGCAGGACGACGAGACCGGTCTGGAGTGGGCGAGCACCGCCGACACCGGCTGGCAGGCCGCCGAACAGGCGGCCCGCCCGACGGTTGGCGCGGAGACCACGGCCGGCCTGCCAAAGCGCGTACCGCAGGCCAACCTGGTGCCGGGCTCGCCGCTGCGCGACGAGCGTCCACTGCGAATCGTGCGAAACGCGGCCAGCCTCGCCGAGAACACGACGGGCTACTTCCGCGGTTGGCGGCGCGGCCAGGAGATCGGCGGTTTCGCCGTCGGCGGCCGCCCGGGGCGGGAGGCAGCCGGCGGCTGGGACTTCAGTCGGGACACCGGCGACCGCGACGACGAACGCGAATACGAGTACCGTTCCGCCGGCTACCGGTCCTGATCGGCGCCACTCCCCTTCCCACCTGCGTGTTTATGCCCACACCCGGTTGATTTGACGACGGGTCGGGCCGGCCGGGACCATACCCCGGGGACAGCTGGCGGCGGGCGTCGCCGGGCGTGGGAAGGCGACTCCAATGGCGACAGCGGCATTCGACTCCTCCGTGCTGACCCGGCGGGGTGTCTTCGCCGCGGCGGCCGGCACCCTGCTGCTCACCGCGTGCGGACGGCAGGACCAGCAGTCGGAGGACGGCCAGACGGGCGGCACCACGGCGCGCCGCAGCCACGAACTGGTGATCGGCGTCATCCTGGAGCTGAGCGGCAAGGGAGCCGCCCTCGGCGTGCTCCAGCGGCGGGCCATGGAGATCACCGTGGAGTCGCTGAACCTCAACGGCATCCCGGTGGGCAACCTGCGGCGTACGGTGCGCCTGGAGATCCGGGACAACCACAGCGATCCCCGCGAGGCGGCCCGGCAGGCCACCGAGCTGACCCGGCGGGACGAGGTGCACGCCCTGGTCGGCGGCACCTCCACCGAGACCTCCATGGCCATCATCGACGTCGCCCAGAAGCTTCAGGTGCCATTCATGTCGCTGGCGGCCGGGGACGACATCGTGCTGCCGCTGGCCCGGCGCACGTTCATCTACAAGCTCACCCCCGACGCCGGTGACGTGGCCCGCCGCATGGCCCGCCTGATCAACTCACTCGAGGTCCGGCGGGTCGCCCTGCTGGCCGCCGACGGGCTGCACGGCGACTCCGGCGTGCAGGCGGTACGCCGGGCCCTGCCGGACGCCGGCGTGGACCTGGTGCGGACCGTACGCCTGCCCGCCACCGGGCAGAGCTTCACCGCCGCCGCGCGGCGGGCCGTGGCCGACGATCTGGACGGGGTCATCATCTGGGGCACCGCCCCGGATTCCGGCACCGCAGCGCGGGAGCTGCGGCGGGCCGGTTACCGGGGCCTGCTCTTCTTCGATTCGGGCGCGGTCGCCGAGGACACGCTCTCCGGGGCGAACGCCGCCGCCGTCGAGGGAGCGTACGCCGTCCACCCGGCCTGTCTCGCCGCGAACACGATGACCATGACCACCACCGCGGAACTCGCCCGACGGGACTTCACCTTCCGCTACATCCAGCAGCACGGCACCTTCAGCGGCTTCGCCCCGTACGGCTCGGACGCGATTCACCTGCTCGCCACGGCGGCCCGCGCGGCGACCAGCGTCGACCGTGGCCGGCTGCGGGCGTACATGCAGAACCAGGTGGCCGAGGGCATCGCCGGCGGGTACGCCTTCGCCCCGATCCGGCACGGCGGCATGGAGCGGGACTCGCTCGGTGTCTACGTGGTCAGCCTGGGCACCTGGACCCGGTACTCCTGACCGGCTGTCTGTCGCCACCGGCGTGGCTGCCAGCGGGCAGCGTGAAACGCCCGGTGGCACTGGTCACCGGGCGTTTCAGGGCGCCGGTCAGGCGGGCGCGACCGCCCGCGAACGCCGCATGGTGAGCACGTACTCGACGAGCGAGATCAGCACGTGCTTGGTCGACTCCCGGTTCCGGGCGTCGCACGCCACCACCGGCACGTCGCTGGAGATCGCCAGCGCGTCCCGAACGTCCTGCGGGTTGTGGTACTGCATGCCGTCGAAGCAGTTGATGGCCACCAGGTACGGCAGCCGCCGGTGCTCGAAGAAGTCGATCGCGGCGAAGCAGTCGGCCAGTCGACGGGTGTCGACCAGCACCACGGCGCCGATGGCACCGCGGACCAGTTCGTCCCACATGAACCAGAACCGGGTCTGACCCGGCGTACCGAACAGGTACAGGATCAGGTCGCGGTCGATCGAGATACGACCGAAGTCCATCGCCACCGTGGTCGTCGTCTTGCCCGGCACCTGCCGGGTATCGTCAACGCCCACACCGGCGGATGTCATGATCGCCTCGGTGGTCAGCGGCGTGATCTCCGAGACCGAGCCGACCAGCGTCGTCTTGCCGACGCCGAAGCCACCGGCGATAACGATCTTCGCCGACGTCACGCGCCCGCTCGGGACCGGCGGCCGGTGCGACATGTCAGAGCCTGCGAAGTCCACTCAGCACCCTCTCCAGCAGTTCAGTGCCCACCGCGTCGTCGGAGTCGTCCAGGATGGTCGGCTCGTGGACCGCGACCAGGCCGTCCGTCGCCATGTCGGCGATGAGCACCCGGGCCACGCCGAGCGGCAGCTGCATCCGCGCCGCGATCTCAGCGAGCGACTGCACACGTCCGTCACACAGCGCGGCGATGTACTGGTGCTCACGGCCCTGACCACCGTTGCCAGTGGCAACGGCCCGGCCGCGCACCGTCGTCTCAACGAGCGCCTCCAGGGCGATATCGAGCCGGGGCCGGGTACGGCCGCGGGTCACGGCGTATGGACGGACCAACGCGCCGGTTGGCTCGTCACGATCGGACATGTCGCCGCTCACCTCCTTCGTACCCCTTGCCGGCTCTACCCGGTGAAACCCGTCGTTGTCGTAGTTGTTGCCGCTCCTGACCCACCGGTCAGCGCGTCGGTCAGCCCATCATCCCGACAGCCGTACGTGGCTGCGGGGTCAGTGCGTCGCCCACCCGGTCGACGAGCAGGGCCATCTCGTAGCCGACCTGGCCGACGTCGGAGCTGCGCGCGGCGAGGACCGCGAACGACGAGCCGTCCGAAATCGACATCAGGAACAGGAAGCCGTTGTCCATCTCGACGACGGTCTGCAACACCGCCCCGCCCTCGAAGCAACGGGCCGCGCCCTGGGTCAGGCTGACCAGGCCGGACGAAATCGCCGCGAGCTGGTCCGCGCGGTCCCGCGGAAGGTCACGGGACGCGGCGAGGAGCAGGCCGTCGGCGGAGACCGCGACCGCGTGCGCCACACCGGGTACCCGGTCGGCGAAGTTGGCTAGCAGCCATCCAAGATCCTGCGTAGTAGTCATCCTTGTTGCTCCTTCTGCCCGCTCCCGGCCACCGGGCCTGAGCCAGACTGCGAGGACTGCCCGCCCGGAGTCGCCTCCGGGCCGGTCGTGTTGCTGTCGGACGGGTGGTTACGCCCCCGCTGCACGCCCCGATGGTAGGCCGAGAGCAGGCCCCGTACGCCCTCCGGCGTCCGGCGCTGCGCCGACGGGCTCGGCTTCTCGACGCCACCCGGCACGAGCTGCGCCATCGGCACCCGCTTGGGCAGGCCCTGCTGGGTGGTCTCGGTAACCGGCACCTCGGTGGCCGCCGAGGCGGCCCGCCAACCGTCGTCGGCCGAGGTCTGCCAGCCGGCGGTCTGCTGCGGCACCCGCCGGTTCGGCAGTGCCTCGGCGGAACCGGGACGCAGGCCCCCGTTCGACGATCCGTTGTCGCGCGGGGCTCCGCCGGCCATCGGAGTGTGTGCCATCGGCGTGTTACCTGTCGTCCCGGGTGTTGGTTGCTGGACGGCCCGACCGGCGGTGTCGACCTTGGCGAACTGCTGGGTCGGGGCGCTCGTTGCCGTGGCCGGCTCCTCCGGCCCCGGCCGCCGGGTACGGAACCAGGCAGACTCGAGCTCGCGGAAGATCGGCAGCTCCATCGTCTCGTCCGCGTACCGCTGCTGGTTGGCCGCCTGCTGCGGCGCGGGCGCCGGCCGGCTGACGGCCGGCGGCGTCTCCGGGCGGGGCACCCGGGGCAGCTCAGTGGTCATGTCGAGACCGGCGGCGAGGCGCTCCGGCACCGGCGGGGCGGCGGCCGGATCGGGCGCGGAGACCGGCGGCCAGGCCGGCGGCGCGCCGACGGTCGGCGCGGGGGTCGGCGGGACCGGACGCGGCGGCAACTGGCCGAACGGTGGCGCGGAGACCGGCGGGACCGAGGCGGGCGCGGCCGACACCGGCTGGCCGGAGACCGGCAAGGCGGAGACGGGTGCGCCGGAGATCGGCGGCAGCGGCGGCGCGGAGACCGGCGGCACCGGCGGCGCGGACACCGGCGGCAGGCCGTACGGCCATGCCTCGGGGCTGCTCGGCAGTTGCCGCGGGACGGCCGGCTGCTGGCCGGTGCTGGTCGGGTCACCTTCGGCCGGGCTGCGCCGCTGCGGCAGCGGGTCGATCGACTGGCCGTTGGACGGTCGCGGGGCGAAGGCGTCGCCGCCGGCGAGCCCGGTGGCGCCGGTGAGGTCGGACCAGGCCGGCATCGACCGGGCCCCGCCAGCTGTGGCCGGGGTGCCGGAGCCGTTGTGCGGCGCCGGGTCGAAGGCGCGTCCGCCGACCGTGACCTGGTTGCCGGACGCGCCGAGGGCCGGGGGCGGCGGGGTGTTCGGGCCGCTGCCGAAGGCGGCCAGGGCACCGAACGCGGGGGCCGGACCGCTCTGCTGGGGTGCGGCCGCGCCGGCCGGCAGCGCGGCTGCCGGCTGGCCCCGGCCGGCCAGGGCACGCGGCACCAGCACCGACGTGGGCAGGGTGACGTCCGCCACCGTGCCGCGGTCGGCACCGGGTCGCAGCTCGACCTTGACGCCGTGCCGGGATCCCAGTCGTGCGACCACGACCAGACCCATCATCCGGGAGACCGCGACGTCCACCTGCGGCGGAGTGGCGAGCCGCTCGTTCAGCTCGTGCAGCTGCTCCGGGCTGATGCCGATACCCCGGTCCTCGACGTAGAGCGAGGCACGGTCGCCCATCCGCCGGGCCTCCACCATCACGTGCGAGTCCGGCGGGGAGAAGGCGGTGGCGTTGTCGAACAGCTCGGCGACCAGGTGCACCATGTCGTTGACCGCATGCGCGGCGACCTCGATGTCCCGGTCGATCACGCCGAATTCGATCCGGGTGTAGTGCTCGACCTCGGACTGGGCGGCGCGGAGCACGTCGATGAGGGCGGCCGGCTCGCGCTGCACGCGGGTCGAGTCCGCGCCGGCGAGGACCAGCAGGTTCTCGTCGTTGCGACGCATCCGGGTGGCCAGGTGGTCGAGCTGGAACAGCTCGGCCAGCCGGTCCGGGTCCTCCTCGCCGCGCTCCAGCCGGTCGAGGTGGCCGATCAACCGGTCGACCAGGATCTGCGACCGGCGGGCCAGGTTGACGAACATCGTCGCGACGGACGCCCGGAGGGCGGCCTGCTCGGCGGCGGTGCGGACGGCCTCCAGGTGGACGGCGTTGAACGCCTCGGTCACCTGGCCGAACTCGTCCTTGCTGCGGATCGGCAGCGGCTCGGCGATCTGGTTGGCCAGCTGCACCGGGGAGAGCTGGCCGGTGACCTGCGGATCCCGGAGGCGGGCCACGGCCTGCGGGAGGCCGTACTGGGCCACCGAGAGGGCGCCCAGCCGCAGCTCGCGCAGCGATCGCGCCATCGAGCGGGCGATCAGGTACGCGAAGAGGATGGACAGGAGCAGCATGCCGAGCAGCAGGCCGGTCTCCAGGAACACCTGACTCTGCGTGTTCGAGCGGAGCTGCTCGGCCTGCCGGACCACGTTGTGGTCGAGCTTCGACTCGACCGCACGGATCTGCCGGGCGTAGGCCACCATGGCGGCGTCCCACTGGTCCGGCCCGAACGACACATCGGCCAGGTTGCCGTCGACGCTCTCGGTGATCTGGGAGGTGTACTTCCTCGCCTCACGCAGGTCGGATTCGGCGACGGTCTGGTCGTAGAACTCGGCGTCGGCCTGGGTGGCGACCGCCCTGAAGGTCTCCAACGCCTGCGTCTGGCCGGTTTGGCTGGCGATGAACTGCTGCTGCAGCATCGGGGTGAGGCTCTTGCCCACCAGCGCCTGGTGGACGACCACCCGACGCTGGGACAGGTACTCGCGTTGCCGGGCAACCGCGGCGGCGGCGCGCATCTGGTCGCTCAGGTCGTTGTCACCGGCCAACTGAGTGCCCGAGTCCCGGATCGCGAGGAGGTTGTTGATCAGAACCTCGTACGACTTCTCCGCCTCGTTGATGCTCAGTTTGCCGTTGTAGACCTGGCTACGGGTGCCCGGGAGGTCGGCGAGACCCTTGTCGATGTCGGCGAGCAGGGCCTCGAACTTCCTCGGCAGGTTGTCGATGGCGGCCCGCTGCCGGGAGTAGGGCCCCTTGCTCTGGTCGACCCGGGAGGTGGCCCGGCTGTAGGCCTCCTGGTATTGGGCGCTGGACTGGACCCGCTCGGCCTTGCTCTGGCCTGGGCGATCCGCGCCGAGCCAGAGCACCGCGGAGACCCGCTCGTCCTGCAGGGTGTCGACCAGGTCACCCGAGTAGCCGATCAGGTTGGCAAGGTCGCCGGCCCGGTTGGCATTGTTGAGTGTCCCCAGGTGGCTGACCAGGCTGTTCGTGCCCACCAGGACCGTGGCGATGGTCGGCACGATCAGAATCAGACCGAGCTTGGACCAGATCGGCATGTCGCGGAGCCGGCTGGCCGGCCGGCGCAGACGCGACAGGAAGGAGCCCGCCGTCTTTGGTCGTTTGCTCACGTCACCGCCCTCGCATTTCCGCGTCCGAACGTCACCCGCGGGCAACGCCGAGCGACCGACCCGGCGGGTCGGACCTCCGAGATTCCATCACGCCGGTCCCCAAAGAGAAAGCCCAGGTTGTCCCTCACCGAAGGTGTGATGAGATGTTGATGCAATTTGATAGCAATCCGTCTGGTCGGAGTTACTCGAAGTAATGGAACACCCTCACCGCGTCGTCCTTCTCGCCGGCCCTTCCGGCTCGGGAAAGTCGTACATCGCGCAACGAACCGGGCTTCCGGTGCTCTGCTTGGACGACTTCTACAAGGACGGCGATGACCCTACGTTGCCACGCCGGAACGGACATGCGGACTGGGAGTCACCGTTGTCCTGGGACGCGGGCGCAGCGGTGGAAACAATTGCCCGACTGGCTCGGGACGGCAAGGCCGATGTGCCGGTTTATGCGATCGGCGCGGACCGAAAGGTGGACACCCGGCCGTTCGACGTCGCTGGGTCGCCACTTTTCGTCGCCGAAGGGATCTTCGCCGCCGAGATCGTCGAGGAGTGCCGTCGCCGCGGTCTGCTCGCCGGGGCGTACGCGCTGCGCCGACCGCGCGGGGCGACCTTCGTCCGCCGGCTCGCCCGCGACCTGTCCGAGCAGCGCAAGACGCCCCGGGTGCTGATCCGGCGCGGGATCACCCTGCTGCGTGCCGAGCCGGCCGTGCTGCGCCGGCAGACCGGTCTGGGCGCCGAGGCGGCACGGGCCCGGGAGGTGCTGCGCCGGGTGTCCGCCCTGCTCGCCGGCCACCCACACGCGCAGCCGTGATCAGCCGATCAGCTTGGCGTACGCCGGCTTGATCACCTCGTCGATGATCTTCAGTCGCTCGTCGAACGGGATGAACGCGCTCTTCATCGCGTTGATCGTGAACCACTGGAGCTCCTTCCAGCCGTAGCCGAAGGCCTCCACCAGCAGCGCCATCTCCCGGGACATCGAGGTGCCGCTCATCAGCCGGTTGTCGGTGTTGACTGTCACCCGGAAGCGCAGGTCGCGCAGCAGCCCGATGGGGTGTTCGGCGATCGACGGCGCCGCCCCGGTCTGCACGTTCGACGAGGGGCACAGCTCCAGCGGAATCCGCTTGTCCCGGACGTACGCGGCCAGTCGGCCCAGCACCGGCGACGGCCCCGGGGTGATGTCGTCGACGATCCGGACGCCGTGGCCGAGCCGGTCCGCGCCGCACCACTGGATCGCCTGCCAGATCGACGGCAACCCGAACGCCTCGCCGGCGTGGATGGTGAAGTGGAAGTTCTCCCGCTGGAGGTATTCGAAGGCGTCCAGGTGCCGGGTGGGTGGGAAACCCGCCTCGGCGCCGGCGATGTCGAAGCCGACCACCCCGGTGTCCCGGTGCCGGACGGCCAACTCGGCGATCTCCTGCGAGCGGGCGGCGTGCCGCATCGCGGTGAGCAGGGTGCCGACCCGGATCGGCGTGCCCGCCTCGGCGGCCAGGGCGCTGCCTTCCGCGAAGCCGGCCACCACTGCCTCGACCACCTCGTCGAGGGTCAGGTTCTGCTCCAGGTGCTGCTCGGGAGCGAACCGGACCTCCGCGTAGACCACGCCGTCGGCGGCCAGGTCGAGCGCGCACTCACGGGCGACCCGGCGCAGCGCGGGCGCGGTCTGCATGACCGCCACGGTGTGCGCGAACGTCTCCAGGTAGCGCTCCAGCGAGCCGGAGTTGGCCGCCTCGACGAACCACTGGCCGAGCGCCGCCGCGTCGGTGGTGGGCAACTCGTGGCCGACCTCGGCGGCCAGCTCGACGATCGTTGCGGGCCGCAGACCGCCGTCGAGGTGATCGTGCAGCAGCGCCTTCGGGACCTTGACGATGTCCTCGTACCGGATTGCGACCATGCTCAGACACTATCCACCGACGGCCCGGCCCCCACACGGGACCGGACCCCGGCTCGGCGGTGTCGGCCACGCGGCCGGAGCGGTCACGCCGCACGAGCCGTTTGGCTGACGCGTCAACGACTGGGTTAGGGTCGGGTCATGGACGGCCGGATCCTCGACCGGCTGCGCTGCCCGGTCTGCGCCGAGCCGCTCACCGAAACCACCGCCGGCACCGCCCGCGCGCTCCGCTGCCCGCGCCGGCACAGCTTCGACATCGCCCGCCAGGGGTACGTCAACCTGCTCGCCGGCCGCGCCCCACACAGTGGGGACAGCGCCGACATGGTCGCCGCCCGCGCCGACTTCCTCGCCGCCGGCCACTACGACACCGTCGCCGCCGCGCTCGCCGCCACCACCGCCGAGGTGCTCGCCGCCACCACCGCCGAGGTGCTCGCCGCCACCACCGCCGAGGTGCTCGCCGTCACCGCCGCCGAGGTGGTCGCCCCGTACCCCATGGTGGTGGACGCCGGGGCCGGGACCGGCTGGTACCTCGCGGCGGTGCTGGCGGCGGTGCCGGACGCCGTCGGCCTGGCCCTGGACGTGGCCAAGCCGGCGCTGCGCCGCGCGGCACGGGCCCACCCGCGCGCGGCAGCGGCGCTCGCCGACACCTGGCAGCGACTCCCGCTGGCCGACGCCTCGGCCGCCGTGCTGCTGAACGTCTTCGCGCCACGCAACGGCCCGGAGTTTCACCGGGTGCTCGACCCGGCGGGCGCGCTGCTGGTGGTCACCCCGGCCGCGGATCACCTCGCCGAACTGGTCGACGCGCTCGACCTGCTCCGGGTGGATCCGGCCAAGTCGGACCGGGTGGCCGGCAGCCTCGGCGCGCACTTCACCGAGGAATCAGCCACCGAGCACCGGGCCCGGCTGACGCTGCGCCGCGCCGAGGTGGCCACCCTGGTCGGCATGGGGCCGAGCGCCTGGCACACCGACCCGACCCGGCTCGCCGAACGGATCGCCGCGCTGCCCGAGCCGGTGCCGGTGACCCTCGCCGTCCGGCTCGGCGTGCACCGGCCCCGCTGATCGTTGCCTACGTGGACAGGTCGACTTCTTCCCAGCCCGGCGGCTCGTCGTGGTACGGCCCGCGCAGCACCACCGCCCACTCCAGCGCCCACCGGCGCTGCCCGATCGCGTTGGCGTCCACCAACCCGGGCAGTGCCCGGCCGGTGCGCTCCGACTCCAGGTAGGCCCAGTCCAGGCAGTAGTGCAGGTCGAGCAGGGCGGCGGCGTCGGCCGGATGCTGCGGCGCGGCCAGGATCCGGGCCCGCCACTGCGAAAAGGTCTCCCCGCCGACGAGGTTCGGCATCCGCTCGACCAGCCGTTGGTCCACCGGCACGGTCGGATCCAGCTCCTTGGCCAGCCCCAACACCCAGGCCAGCGAGAAGAGCGCGTCGTGGTGCAGCACGAACGAGCGGTGGTCGCCCTTGCCGCCCATGACGAACTGCCACTCGGGTGGGGTCACCGTGTCGACCAGGTGCGACTCCAGCAGCCAGCTCATCGCCGCCTGCGCGGGCATCCCGAAGCAACGGGCCAGGATCAGGTGCAGGACCGCGATCCGCGCCTCGATCTCGGCTGTCGGACGCAGCTCGACCTCGTCCCCCGGCTCCCACACCAGCGGGAACTGCGGCGGCGGCAGCGGAAGACCCAGCCGGGACAGCTCGTCGAGGCTCGCCTCACGAACGGCCCGGGGGTCGGGAGCAGGTACGCGCACGGCTCATTCCTGTCTGCTCGCGCCGATCGGTCCCCCCTTGGCCAGGCAGAATAGCCGCTCGTCGGGGCCGGCACCACGGCCGGAGCCGAGCGGACGATCAGCCGATCCGCTCGATCACCAGTGGCGTAGCGGCCGGGGCCGCCGGGGCGATCCGGACCGCCCGCCCCGCCTCGGCCAGCGCGGCCGGGATCCGCTGCGCGTGCTCGGCGCGCAGCTCGTAGAGGGGCTCGCCGGCGCGTACCGGGTCGCCGGGGCGCTTGTGCAGCACCACGCCGGCCGGGATGCTCACCGGGTCCTCCTTGCGGGCCCGACCAGCGCCGAGCCGCCAGGCGGCCACCCCAATCGCGTACGCGTCGATGCCGGCGACATAGCCGTCCTCGTCGGCGCGGACCACCTCGACCTCGTTGGCCGTCGGCATCGGCGCGTCCGGGTCGCCACCCTGCGCCCGGATCATCGTCCGCCAGGAGTCCATCGCCCGGCCGTCGCGCAGCGCCGCCGCCGGGTCGGCGTCCGGCAGGCCCGCCGCGTCGAGCATCTCCCGGGCCAGTGCCAGGGTCAGCTCCACCACGTCGGCCGGGCCGCCGCCGGCGAGCACCTCGACCGACTCGGTCACCTCGACGGCGTTGCCGATCGCCAGGCCGAGCGGGGTGGACATGTCGGTGAGCAGGGCGACCGTCCGCACCCCGTGCGCCTTGCCCAGCTCGACCATGGTCCGGGCCAGCTCGCGGGCGTCGTCGACGGTCTTCATGAACGCGCCGGAGCCCACCTTCACGTCGAGCACCAGCGCGCCGGTCCCCTCGGCGATCTTCTTGCTCATGATCGAGCTGGCGATCAGGGGGATGGCCTCCACCGTGCCGGTGACGTCGCGCAGCGCGTACAGCTTGCGGTCGGCCGGGGCCAGCCCGTCGCCGGCCGCGCAGATGACCGCGCCGACGTCGCGGAGCTGGGCGATGAACTCCGCGTTGCTCAGCGCGGCCCGCCAGCCGGGGATCGACTCCAGCTTGTCCAGCGTGCCGCCAGTGTGGCCGAGACCCCGGCCGCTCAGCTGCGGCACCGCCGCGCCGCAGGCGGCGACGAGCGGGGTCAGCGGCAGGGTGATCTTGTCGCCGACGCCGCCGGTGGAGTGCTTGTCCACGGTCGGCCGGGTCACCGGCGAGAGGTCCAGCCGCTCGCCACTGGCGATCATCGCGGCGGTCCACCGGGCGATCTCCGGCCCGCTCATGCCGCGCAGCAGGATCGCCATGGCCAGCGCCGACATCTGCTCGTCGGCCACCAGCCCCTTGGTGTACGCGTCGACGACCCACTCGATCTGCCCGTCGCTCAGCACACCCCCGTCCCGCTTCGCCCGGATAACGTCAACCGCCGTAAAAGCACTCACCACAAGTTCCAATCAGTAATCGGGCGCGGTCGAACCCACCCGCGAACGGTGACCACCGAGGAATCGGGCCGAGGGTGACCGGCGGAGGGATCAAGCCTGACCGCCCGGAGCCGGGCACCCTCGGCCCGATTCCACCAGCTCAACCCCAACGAACCGGAATCTCCAGCGGAGGCTCGCCTTCTCCGGCCCAGAAGATCGTGCCCGACGCGTCGACCACGACGACCCGGGGCGTACGCGCCAGCCCCCAGGTGATCGCCTCCGCCGGGTCGCCCCAGGCCGGGCCCTCCTCCAGCACGCCGGTCTCGGCGCCCTCGGTGTCGCCGGCCGACCGCTCCCAGTACGCCGTCCAGACCTGCTGCCCGGCGGAGAGGTCCGGGTGCACGAAGACGGTGCCCCGGCCCCGCCAGGCGGCGAGCCGGTCCGGCACCACGGGCACCGGATGCTCGCCGGTCACCGCCTCCAGGTCCTCGACGCCGAAGGCATGCGGCAGCAGCTCGGCCATGCGCAGCGGGCCGCCCTTGGCCTCGATCAGGCACTCCGGGCCGCCCTGCTCCCACAGCAGCTGGCGGCACCGGCCGCAGGGCATCAGCGGCTCGCCGGTGGCGTCGACGCAGGAGAGGGCGACGATCCGGCCACCGCCGGTGGCGTGCAGCGAGGAGACCACCCCGCACTCGGCGCAGAGGACCACGCCGTACGCGGCGTTCTCCACGTTGCAGCCGACCACCACCCGGCCGTCGTCGACCAGGGCGGCCGCCCCGACGGGGAACTTCGAGTACGGCACGTACGCGTGCCGCATCACCTCGGTGGCGGCGGCCCGCAGCCGCTCCCAGTCGATCTCCATCACATCTCCCATTCTGCCCAATTCCTGCAGATCAGGCCCGGCCCGGGCGCCGACGGTGGTCGCCGACACCGAGCACGGCCCGGAGACGGGCGTGCCCGGCGAGCCTTCCCGCCGGGCACGCTGCGTCGCGGGCGGTCAGCCCTTGATGTACGGCTTGCCGTCGGCGGCCGGGGCCCGGACCTTGCCGACCAGCCCGGCCACCGCCAGGATCGTCGCCAGGTACGGCAGCATCGCCAGGAACTGGCTGGGGATGCTGCTGCCGACCGCGCCCAGGTACGTGGCGAGCTGGTCGGCGAAGCCGAAGAAGAGCGCCGCGAGCAGCGCCCCGGTCGGGCTCCACCGGCCGAAGATCAGCGCGGCCAGGGCGATGAAGCCCTTACCGCCGATCATGTTCTTGGTGAACGAGTACATCGCCAGGGTGTACGAGGCGCCACCCACGCCGGCCACCAGCCCCGCCATGATCACGTTGCGGTAGCGCAGCCGCAGCACCTTGACGCCCAGCGTGTCCGCGGCGGTCGGGTGCTCCCCGACCGAGCGGGTCCGCAGCCCCCACCGGGTACGGAACAGCCCGATGTGGATCACCAGCACCAGCAGCAGGCCGAGGTAGAGGAAGATGTTGCCCCGGAACAGCGCCGGACCGAGCAGCGGGATGTCCTTGAGCAGCGGGATCTCCCAGTTGCTGAACCGCGGGGCGTTGTTGTACTTGAGCGCGTCCCGCTGCATCAGCCGCTCGTAGAGGAAGCCGGTGACGCCGACCGCGAGCAGGTTGAGCACGATGCCCATGACCACCTGGTCGACCAGGTAGCGGATGGCGAACACGGCGAGCAGCAGCGAGATGAACGCACCGCCGATGGCGGCGGCGACCAGCCCGACCCAGACGTTGCCGGAGAGGCTGCCGAAGAGCGCGCCGGAGAAGGCGCCCATCAGCAGCTGGCCCTCGATCGCCACGTTGACCACGCCGGACCGCTCGCAGAGCACGCCGGCCAGCGAGCCGAAGATCAGCGGCAGGGCCAGGATGAACGTGCCGCGGACGACGTTGACCAGCGGCATGAAGTTGCTGCCCGCGGGAGCGGCGGAGACCTGCCAGCAGAGGAAGCTCACCACGAAGGCGACCAGCCCGACGCCAAGCAACAGGGTGAACCAGCGCTTCGGCACCCCGGCGAGCAGCGCGGCGCCAGCCGCAGCGGCGATGACCCCGAACAGGATCGCGCCGGTCGTGCCGTGGATCGTCAGGGCGGCACCGCCCTCGGTCTCGCTAAGCGTGAACCGGGCCTCCTGGTCGGTGGCGAACGCCCCGAAGAGCACCGCCGCGAGCACGCCCAGCCCCAGCAGAACCGCACCGATCTTTCGGGTCCGGGTCCAGAAACCCTCGTCGACCGTGGTGACGGCGACGTCGGGGACAGTCATGGTGGTCATGCCTCACCAGCCCTTCGCGAGGCTCGTCTGCAGCCGGGCCGCGCGGGCGGCCCGGAGCTGGAAGATCGCCTTCACCAGGGCCGGCGCGGCGATGAAGATGACGATGAGCGCCTGGAGCACGGTGACCAGTTCCAGAGAGATACCGGAGTACGACTGCATCCGGTTGCCGCCGGCCTGGAGCGCGCCGAAGAGCAGCGCGGCCATCAGCACACCCCACGGCTTCACCCGGCCGAGCAGCGCGACCAGGATCCCGTCGAAGCCGATCTGCGCGACCACCTGTGGGGTGAGCGAGTCGGCCGTCGAGCCGAGCACCATGTTCGAGCCGCCGAGGCCGGCCAGCAGACCGGCGATCACCATGACCAGCACGTACGTCTTCGTGACGCTGATGCCCGCGGTCCGGGCGGCGTCGGGGTTGGCGCCGACCGCGCGCAGCTCGAAGCCGAGCGTCGAGCGGTTGAGCAGCCAGGCGACGAACCCGGTGGCCAGCACCGCGACCAGGATGCCGGCGTGCACCCGCAGGTCGCCGCCGAGCAGCCGGGGCAGCTGGGCGGAGGCGTCGACCGGCTTGCTGATCGCGTCGGCGCGGTCCGGGCTGTGCACCCCGTCCTGCAGAATGATCCAGGCCAGGAAGTAGACCGCGACGTAGTTCAGCATGATCGTGTTGATCACCTCGTGGGCGCCGGTCCGTGCCTTGAGGATGCCCGGGATAAAGCCCCAGATCGCACCGCCGACCGCGCCGGCGAGCAGCGCCACCAGCAGATGCACCCCCGGCGGCAGCGGCAGCGCGAAGCCGGCGGCGGCGGCGAGGACGACGCCGATCGTCGCCTGGCCCTGGGCGCCGATGTTGAACAGGCCGCCGCGGAAGGCGAGCGCCACCGACAGGCCGGTGAAGACCAGCGGCGCGGCGTAGGTGAGCGTCTCCGAGATCGGGCTCAGCGCGGCGGTGAAGCCGGACGCGTCCGGGTCGAAGATGGCGCCCTTGAACAGGTTCGCGTACGCGTCGCTGACCACGGCCCAGCTCGAGTTGAGCGCGTCCGCCGGCCGAGCGGTGATGTAACTGTAGGTGGCCAGCACGTCCGGGGCGGAGGCGATGATCAGCACCGCGCCGACCAGCATCGCCAGCAGCACGGCGAGCACGGTCACGGTGACCGTGTTCGCCGCCCAGAGGTTCTCCAGAAACAGCCGGCCCAGCGAAGGGCGGGGCTCGGCGGCGGGCTCCTTGGTCGCGGTGGCGGTCACCGCATGCTCGCCGTCGCCGGCGCGCGGGGTCGGGATCGCCCGCGCCTCCCGTGTGTCGGTCGCCGACTCCTGGTCCGGAGAGCCCGAGACCGCATTGGGGTTGCTCATGCCTCTTCCTCGTTGCCAGGGCCATCGGTGGTCGCCGTGGCGGTGTCCGGGGTGATGCCGGCCATCAGCAGGCCGATCTCCTCGCGCGGGGTGTCCGGGCCGACCACGCCGATGACTCGGCCGCGGTACATCACCGCGATCCGGTCGGCCAGGCCGATCACCTCGTCCAACTCGCTGGAGACCACCATGACCGCGGTGCCGATGTCCCGCTCACGGATCACCCGGCTGTGGATGAACTCGATCGAGCCGACGTCGACACCCCGGGTGGGCTGCGCGGCAATGAAGAGCTTCAGCGGCCGGGACAGCTCCCGGGCCACGATCACCTTCTGCTGGTTGCCACCGGAGAGGGTGCCCACCGGCGAGTCCGCCGAGGAGGTGCGGACGTCGAACTGCTCGATCCGCTCCTTCGCCGACTTCGCGATGGCGTCCGGCTTGAGCGACAGGCCCTTGCCGAACGGCGGCTGGTCGTAGATGTCCAGCACCAGGTTCTCCGCGACCGAGAACTCCTTGACCACGCCGTCAACGCTGCGGTCCTCCGGCACGTAGCCGACGCCGGCGCGCAGCACCTTCTTGGTCGGCCAGCCGTGCACGGCCTCGCCGTCCAGGGTGATGGTGCCGGCGAGCGCGGGTCGCAGGCCCATGATCGTCTCGATCAGCTCGGTCTGGCCGTTGCCCTGCACGCCCGCGATGCCGAGCACCTCACCGGCATGCACGGTCAGGTCGACGCCGTCGACCGCGCGCACCTGCCGGTCGTCGTCGACGACCAGGCCGGCCACCTCGAGGATCGGCTTGCCCGGCTTGGCCGGCTGCTTGTCGACCGTCAGCCGGACGCTGCGGCCCACCATCAGCGCGGCCAACTCGTCGCGGCTGGCGCTCGGCTCGGCGGTGCCCACCGTCTTCCCGCGCCGGATCACCGTGATCCGGTCCGCGATGGCCTTCACCTCGCCCAGCTTGTGGGTGATGAAGACGATCGACTTGCCGGCCGCCTTGAGCGACCGCATGACCGCGAGCAGTTCCTCGGTCTCCTGCGGGGTGAGCACCGCAGTGGGCTCGTCGAGGATCAGCAGGTCGACGTCGCGGGTGAGCGCCTTCACGATCTCCACCCGCTGCTGGATGCCGACCGGCAGGTCCTCGATCACCGCATCCGGGTCGACCCGGAGGTTGTACCGCTCGGAGACCTCGGCGACCTCGCGCCGGGCGCGGCGGCGGTCGAGGAGGCCGGTGAAGCCACCCTTGACCTGCTCCGCGCCGAGCATGACGTTCTCCGCCACGGTGAACACCGGCACCAGCATGAAGTGCTGGTGCACCATGCCGATCCCGGCAGCGATAGCGTCCGACGGGCCCTTCAGCTTCAGCGGCTCTCCGTCGACCAGGATCTCGCCCTCGTCGGGCTGGTAGAGCCCGTAGAGCACGTTCATCAGGGTCGACTTGCCGGCGCCGTTCTCGCCGAGCAGGGCGTGGATCTCTCCAGGCTCCACCGTCAGGTCGATGTGGTCGTTCGCGACCAGATCACCGAACCGCTTGGTGATGCCGCGCAGTTCGAGTCTCAGCGCAACCTCCGGGAGTGCGAGCGATCGGGCAGCGTAGCCGCTGCCGCGCCGGCCATCGAGCCGGATCGGTTCCTTGCGGGTAAGGGGGGACCGGCCGCCCCGGCGCCGCGGGGCTTGTCCCACGTACGTCGAGGCGGCCGATGCGTCGTGCCTGGTGCCCGCCGGCCTCCGCTACCGATGCCCTCGGTGCGGTGGCCGGCGGACTGGTCACTCCGTGACCGGCTGGGACTTGGAGGTGACCTTGATGGTGCCGTTGCCGATGTCCGCCTTGATCTTGTCGAGGTCGGCCTTCAGGTCCGCCGGGACCTTGCCGTCGAACTCGTGGAACGGGGCGAGCGACACGCCGTCGTTGGCCAGGGTGCCGACGTAGCCCGGCTTGGCCTGGAGCTTCTCGCCGCTGGCGGCCTTGAGCACGGCGTCCTTGACGGCGCCCGGGATGTTCTTGACGACCGTGGTCAGCAGCGCCGGGCAGTTCGGGGTGCTCTCGCAGCCATCGGTGTCGACCCAGATCGCCGAGTACTTGCCACCGGAGGCCTGGGCGGCGGCGGTGGTGCCGAGGCCCGAGCCACCGGCGACCGGCATGACGATGTCCGCGCCCTGGGCGACCAGCGCGTCGGAGACCTTCTTGCCGTCGTCCTGCTTGTCGAAGGAGTTGGAGAAGGAGCCCTTCTGGGCCGCCTTGTCCCAACCGAGGAGCTGGACGTTCTTACCCTTGGCCTGGTTGTAGTAGGCCACGCCGTCGGCGAAACCGTCCATGAAGATGGTCACCGGCGGGATCGGGATGGCGCCGTAGGTGCCGACCTTGCCGGTCTTGCTCATCCCGGCGGCCAGGTAACCGGCCTGGAAGGCCGCCTGGGTGGTGTCGAACTGCATCGGGTAGATGTTGTCCAGGCCCGGGTTGGCGTCCACGATGCCGAACTGCTGGTCCGGGTGCGCCTCGGCGGCCTTCTTAGCGGCCTTCTCCATCAGGCCACCGACGGCCAGGATGAAGTCGCACTTCTGGTTGACGTAGCCGTTGAGGTTGACCTCGTAGTCCGCCTCCTGGTGCGAGGCGACGTACTTGATGTCGATGTTGCTGTTGGCCTTCTTGGCCGCCTCAAGGCCGGCCCAGGCGCCGGCGTTGAACGACTTGTCGTCGATGCCGCCCGTGTCGGTAACCATGCAGGCGGTGTACTTCTTCCCGCTGGCACCACCGGCGTTGTTGTCCTTGGGGGCCTCACCACACGCGGCGGCGCCCAGCACGAGGCCACCCGCCACGAAAGCGGAGGCGACGATCCGCATCCCACGCACAGAGCGCAAGACGACTCCTTCCCATTGCACACCGCGTCGTGCGCGGTGGCAGCCCTTTCGCCGGCCTGCGGTATGCCTGCCGGCGTCCCACGTTACGGACGGGAGCGTACGCCCGCGCCCACCCACCGGCCGCCAATCGTGCACGACTGTTGGGCGTCCGTTACCCCTACGTAACCCTCGGGTGGGGCAAATCACTGATCCTTCTGCGGAACCTACCGAAACCTCCCATAGTCCAACCCGCCATGATGTCCGCCTGCTCGGCAGGCAGCCCTGGCCTGCTTGACCAGCACTCTGATAGACAGGTTCGCCACAGAGCGCAAACGTCGAGAGGCGACCGGACTAACGCCAGCCTCGCTCGCGGAAACGTTCATCGCCCTGAGCACCGATAGGCACACCAGCTGTTCCCAATTTCCAAATACACGATTGAGCCGGACCGCCACTGCGGCCCGGCTCAATCGCTTAGCAGTTCAGCCAATCGCTATTATCTTAACGGTGGTCGATACCCATGAGACCACTGTAGTACAAGACCGAATCGCTCGCCGTAGAGTATTTCCCGGAGTTGTACTTCTGCCACGCACCAAAACGCCACGTACAACCGCGCTGATCACAGAATTCGCCCTCGACCCGAAACTCGGTGTAACCACTCCTCGTGCCGTCACACTTGATGGAGATCGAGCGCGCCTGGGCCGGCGGCCCGTCGCAGACGAGAGTCAGGATCGTCGCACTAGATGCCTGAACAGGCCCAGCAGGCATCAAAACTCCAGCCACAAGGGCGGAGCAAAGCAATACATTACGAAGCAGTCGACCCATCACTTGCCTCCCCGTTCTTTGAATCAAGGCGACCCAAACACGTCGATCGAAAGATCAAGCTAGCAGGAGCCGGCATGATCGTCAATGCCCGGTAGGCGGCGGGGTGTGAACCGTCACCCACCCGCGCATTGGCTCCCCTCTTGGCTTAACCATCCCTCCGGCACAATTTCCCGAAATGCCGGAGACTGCTCGCGAAGTTCGTACCCACTGCCAGCGCCTTCTCTCGCCGAGCACCGTCAGTGCCAGAAGACCGCCACCGCCGCGTTGGCCAGGGTCAAGCCGATGATGGCGAGGAAGTGGCCCCGGTTGACCGACTCCCGCTTGCGGGAGAAGAAGACCATGACGAAGATCATCAGCGCGAGCGCCAACTTGGTAACAAGTTTCGCCGGTGCCGGCTCGTGCCCGTCGCGCAACGGCGCGGCCAGACCGATTCCGGTCAACAACCCGATCACCGAGCCCCAGAGCATGGCCGCGTTGATCCGCAGCCGGCCGCTGACGTACTGGGCGATCGATCCACCGAGCAGCATCGCGAACCCGATCAGATGAACGTAGAGAAGTACCAGCCGAAGAGTTTCCACGTCGCCCATCCTCCCGCATCAACGACGGCTTGTAGTAGTCGGCCACCGAGCCGCCGTCATATCGTGATCTCGCCGAGTCCGAGTGTGCCGTGCGGAGAGCCGACTCGCATTCGGGAGCGATCTGAGCTGCCCGGTTGACGGCGCCTTCTCTCTGCCTGCGAGCTCGCCAGATTGATCCGCTCATGGATCAGAACCGCGAGCTGCGCCCGCTCGGGCCTGGCGGGCATCTGTCCTCCCCGTCCGCGCCGATGCGAAGCGGGACAGCTTCCGTCCACTCGTACATCCGATGATCGCGATCGAACCGCAGCAGGTCGACCTGGTCAAGCACGACCGGGACGGGCTCGGTTTCGACGTTGTTGAGCGCACTGGCTATCGGTTCGGCGTCCTGCCTCGCGTTCGAGTACGCGATGCTGACGTGTGGCCGGTACTCGGCGGCATCTCGGGGCAGTTGCTCGACTCGATCATCGCCCAGCACGCCAGCGATGACCTCGTGCACGACGGCTCGCAGGGCCCTGATTGGCTCGGGCGGGTCGGCCGGCAGATAGACCGCCTCAGGCCGGACAATCGGCCGGTGGAAGGTCACCACCGATGGAGTCAGCGCGACAAGGCGATCATGAAGCTTGCCTGTCAGCTCGACCACCTCGCTGTCCGCTACCTCGTCCACGAAGCCGATCCCCTGCAAGGTCAGGTGAAGCCAGCCAGGCGGGATCAGGTCGAGCGTCGAGAGTCTGCGGAGGCCGGCCTGGTACGCCTCGACCAGCCGAACCAATGAGGTGTGGCGAACCATGCTGAGGTGACAGGCGTAGAAGTGCCGGCCCGGCCGCCACCCAGGGCGCCACCACCAGTGGTCACGCATCCTGTCGACGTGGTCGACTCTGCTTATCTCACCCCTGCTAGACATCCGAGAGCCCACGGAGGTCCTCAGACCGCTCGGGGAGTTCATATTCGTCGATGATTTCGACGCAGTCCGCGGGCCACACCGACTCGGATACCTCAAGCAGCGTGTGGTCAGCCGCACGTGCGACATGCACGAGGTGCAGGACACCCCTACTCGGAGCGATCTGCAGCGCCTCCGCCTCGGCCGTGCTGGGCATCCTCCAGTACCAGTGATCGCGAGCGTGCGCGTATCGCTTACCGCTCAGATCCTCCATGCAGAGGAACAACGCCTTCGGCACGACCTCAGGTGCTTCCAGCAAGGAGCCCTCGGCGAAGGACAGCGGCAGGTAGCTTGCGCCCAACTCCTGAGGCTTGCCGGTCTCTCGGTCAAAGAGAGTGCGGCGACGGACGAGCATCTGGGTATCGGGGTCAAGTGCGGCCAGCAACACGATGCGTTCTGGCGGCGCGACGCGCCCGACCTCGGTGATCTCGTGGCGAAGGTGGGACGTGAGCAACTGATGATCGTTTCGGGCCCGGCCGTACCGAAACCGCGAACGACGCTGGAGCCGCCGGCTCTGGGCGACGAAGGTTCCCACTCCGTGCCGCGCTTCCACCAAGCCCTCGCCTCGGAGCACCCCGATCGCGTTTCTCAGCGTCTGCAGCGACAGCCCGGGGAAAATCAGCCGGAACCGCTCCAGCAACGCGGCCTCGGCAGGCAACCGTTCACCCGGGCGGTAGATCCCGTCCTTGATCTCACGGCGCACTTCATCCGCAATGCGCTGATACTTCGGAGCCTTCGCGCCGAGATCACTGGTCATCGCCACCTCCCCGCTGAAGCCTAATCCTCTAGAGGACTTGACGGCCGACCCGGGCAACCATAACGTGACCAGACATAGTCCTCTAGAGGACTAGAGGTGACCGGACTTCCGGTCTTGGACTGGCCCGGGGCGGATGCCGGGCTCCGGCCGATCATGCGCGCACGGCCGACCCCGCCCGTCTCGGTGCCGCACCCTGACGAGAGGTGGAACAGCGTGCGGTCAGTGGTCGATGAACCGATCGACGCGATGGAAAAGGTGATCGGCGAACTACCGATGCCGTGGGTCGTCACGGCAGAAGACGTCAAGCTCGCCATCCGGGCGGTGCTGGTCCACGCACCCGAGGAGTGGCCCACCGGCCCGCTGTGCCGCAGCGACCGGACCCCGTACCCCTGCCTGCTGCACCGCTGGGGACGGCGGGTGCTGCACTCGCGCGGCCTACCCGACGACGTGATCGACAAGCTGACGGCCGACAGCGAGGCGCTGGTCCGCGTACCGGATCGGGGGTGGTGACGATGTGGTCGCGACGGAACGCGGGGCCGGTGCCGCTCGCCCCCCGGCACCGACGGACCTGGCGCCGCGGACGGCGCTGGTGCTCCTGCGGCCTGCGCTGGACCGCCTGCCCGGACCGACATGCGCCGGTCCCCACCGAACCGCCCACACCGCCACCGAACAACCGATGGTGGAACGAGGTAACCGTCGCGAACCCGCAGGTCGGGCGAGCCGGCTGGCTCACCCCGGCCCAAACCTGGCGAGCCAACGGCGGCCGCTGGTGACCAGGCCACACACGCCGATCCGGCCACTCTGGCTCTGCCGCGCCTGCACCGCGCCCTGCCCGACCGCCCGGCTCACCCTGCTCCACGAGTACGCCAACGACCGGGTAGCGCTCCTGGTCTACCTCGGCGGAATGCTGCACGACGCAGCCGGCGAGCTGCGCATCCTGCACCCGGACGACAGGCCCGAGCCGGGACAGCTCTTCAACCGCTTCCTCGGCTGGGCCCGCCGACCGGCCGCCGGCCCGCCCGGCCTACTAAACGAAGCGGAAGCCTCGGATTAGCCCGTCAGACGAGGCGCCAGACCTGGAAGGTGGGACCGTCGGCGGGGAGGGTCACCGTGCCGTCGGGGGCGGGGCGGAGGGCGGGGGCGCCGCCGTAGACGTTCTCCCCGGCGGGCAGGCCGGTGAGGTGGACCGGGGTGCCGGGGGCGCGGCGGGCCAGCACCAGCACCGCGCCGGTCGGCGCCTCACGCAGGAAGACCAGCGTGTCGGCATCCGCGTGCAGCCAGCGCAGGCCGCCGTGCCGCAGCGCCGGCTCACTGCGGCGCAACGCCAGCAGCGACCGGTACGCGTCGAACGTGCGCCGGTCCCAGCTCTCCGGCCGGTGCCACGGCATCGGGGTACGCGAGCCCTCGCCATTCGTGCCGGTCAGCCCCAACTCGTCGCCGGCGAAGACCACCGGGGTGCCGGGCATCGTGGCGAGCAGCCCGGCGGCCACCTCCTGCCGGGCCGCGTCGCCGACCACGGTCCGGATCCGGGCCGAGTCGTGCGAGCCGAGCAGCTGCCATGAGTGCACGTACGACCGCCAGGAGATCAGCGACCGGTAGGTGTTCATGGTGGCGAGCACCGCGCCCGCGTCCCGCCGCCGCACCCCGCCCGGAGTGCCGAGGAAGTTGGGCAGCGGATCGTCACCGTGGCGCAGCCAGGACC
Organism: Micromonospora sp. NPDC048999; assembly: GCF_040649295.1. Classification (NCBI taxonomy): domain Bacteria; kingdom Bacillati; phylum Actinomycetota; class Actinomycetes; order Micromonosporales; family Micromonosporaceae; genus Micromonospora; species Micromonospora sp. NPDC048999. The sequence goes on from NZ_JBEZFI010000001.1 coordinate 56,041, forward strand.
AGACCGGGTCGGTGAAGCCGACGTAGTTCATCGTCCCGTGCCAGCCGTCCCGGTCCAGGTCACCGGTGTGGTCGTGACCGTGCTCGGCGAGCAGCAGCCCGTCGGCGCGGGTCTCGGCGACCACCTCGCGCAGCAGGCGGGCCACCTCGTGGGTGTACGCGTCCGCGCCGCGCCGGCCGGTCATGTTCGCCACGTCCACCCGCCAGCCGTCCAGTGCGTACGGCGGGCGCAGCCAGCGGCGCAGCAGCGAGTCCTCGGCGGTGGCGAAGCGGCGGCGCAGCTCGGCGCTGCCCCAGTTGAGCTTCGGCAGCGACTTGACCCCGTTCCAGGACTCATAATCGCCGGTCACCTGGTCGAAGTAGTACAGCTCCCGCTCGGGGGCGTGGACGTCCGAGATGGCCGCGGTGAACCACCGGTGGGCGTCGCCGGTGTGGTTGCTGGTGATGTCGCCGAGCAGCCGCCAGCCCCGGGCGCGTACCGCGCCGGCCAGCCGGGCCAGGGCGGCGTCCCCGCCGAGCAGCGGGTCGATGGTGTCGAAGCTCGACGCGTCGTACCGGTGGTTGGAGCGGGCCGGGAAGACCGGGGTGAGGTAGACGGTGTTGACCCCGAGCCGGTCCAGGTGGTCCAGGTGCTCGCGAACGCCGTCCAGGTCACCGCCGTAGAACTGGTACGGCGTCTCCGGGCCGCGCCCGATCACCGGCGTGTCCCAGTCGCACGGGATGGCCCAGTCCGGCACCGCCCGGCCGTCGGCGGCGGCGGAGCGGGCGAACCGGTCCGGGAAGATCTGGTAGATCACCGCGTCCCGGGCCCAGGCCGGCGGCGGGGCGTAGCTGACCAGCTTGAAGTCACCGTGGTCGGGCACGTCGTGGTCGACCAGGCCGGCGGCATTGAGCCAGCGGTAGCCCTTGGCACCGGCGAGCAGGAACCGGTAGTTGCTGACCGGGTTGCGCACCTCGACATCGGCCCGCCACCACACGTCACCGCCCTCGGTCCGGTCGACCACGGCCTCGACGAAGCGCGGCTCGCCGTCGCCGGTGGTGCGTACGTGCACCTGGCGGACGTCGGCGCCAGCCGGCGCCCGGACGAAGACCGGGACGGTCTGCCCGAGCGCGGGCTCCTGCTCGGGCACGTAGGTGGCGGATCCGTCGTGGTGCGGTTGCAGCATGCTCATCCCTTGACCGCTCCGGAGGTGAGGCCGGAGACGATGTAGCGCTGGAGCAGTTGGAACACCAGCACCGTGGGGATCGCGGTGAGCAGAGTGCCCGCCGCGAACATCCCGAAGTTGTTGTTACGCTCGCCGGCCACCAGCCCGAACATTCCGACCGCGAGGGTCTTCGACTCGGTGTTGGTGAGGAACACGTTGGCGATCATGAATTCGTTGATCGTGCCGATGAACGACAGCAGCGCGGTCACCGCCAGAATCGGCGCCACCAGCGGCAGCATGATCCGGAAGAAGACCTGCGCGTGCGAGGCACCGTCCATGGTGGCCGACTCGTCCAGTTCCTTCGGCAGGGTGTCGAAGAAACCCTTCATCAGCCAGGTGTTCACGCCCAGCGCGCCACCCATATAGAGCAGGAACAGGCCCCACGGGGTGTTGAAGCCGATCGCAGGCCACAGGTCGGTGACCGTCGTAAAGATCAGGAAGATCGCCACGATGGCCAGGAACTGCGGGAACATCTGGATCAGCAGCAGCGCGAGCAGCCCGATCCGCCGCCCGGCGAAACGCATCCGGGAGAACGCGTACGCGGCCAGCGCCGACAGGAAGATCGAGATGAAGGCGGCCGTCCCGGCGATCAGCAGCGAGTTGAGGAACCAGTGGGCGAACGCGGTCTTGTGGAACAGGTTCGCGAAGTTCTCGAACGACGCCCCGGTCGGCAGCAGTTCCGTCGAGGAGAGGGTGCCGAGCGGGTTGAGGGCCGCGGAGAGCACGAACAGGATCGGGAAGAGGCTGAACGCCACCGCCACCACTCCGACGACGTGCCGCCAGCCCACCTGGGTGAACCAGCGGCGCCGCGCCCTCCCGGAGATCTGGCTGCTCACGAGTACACCTCCTCCTGCTTGCGGGTACGCCGGAAGCTGATCGCCGACACCGTGGCCACGATCGCGAAGATGAAGATCGAAACCGCGGCGGCCATGCCGAACTCGGCGCCCTGGGCGCCGAAGGCCAACCGGTAGGTGTAGGTGATGAGCAGGTCGGTCGCGCCGTTGGTCGGGTTGTCCGCCGGGAACGGTCCGCCCTCGGTGGTCAGCCAGATCGCGTTGATGTTGTTGAAGTTGTACGCGAACGACGCGATCAGCAGCGGCGAGAGCGCAACCAGCAGCAGCGGCAGGGTGACCGTCTTGAACGACTGCCACGGCGTCGCGCCGTCGACCGAGGTGGCCTCGGTCAGCTCCCGGGGGATCGCCTGGAGCGCACCGGTCGTCACCAGGAACATGTACGGATAGCCCAGCCAGAGCTGCACCAGCAGCACCGCCGCGCGGGCCGTCCACGCCCCGCCGAACCAGTCGACGCCGAGCCCGAAGAGGTTGTTGACCAGGCCGAAGTCGGTGTTGAACATGTCCCGCCAGACCAGCAGCATCGCGAACGACGGCATGGCGTACGGCAGGATCAGCAGCACCCGGTAGAGGTTGGTGCCGCGCATCCGGGGCGAGTGCAGGGCGAGCGCGATACCCATGCCGAGCAGGAAGGTGAGCCCGGTCGAGCCGATCGCGAAGGCGAAGTTCCAGAGCAGCGTGCCGAAGAACGGGCCGGAAATGTTCGAATCGGTCAGCACCCGGCTGAAGTTCTTCAGCCCGACGTTGACCTTCCAACCCTGGGCGAGCCGGTCCCCGTCGGCGGCGACGAAGGAGCCGCTCGCCGGGTCGGCGGTCCAGGTCTTGCCGGTCTCGCTGTCCGTGATGCAGTCACAGCCCGCGTCGTACGCCCGCAGGGCCGTGCCCTCGTAGGCGCGGGACAGGCCGTTGGACCGGATGGCGCCGGAGGAGGTCGGCACGATCAGGTCGGTGATCTCCTGGCTGCGGAGGCTGGCCTGGCCGAAGTTGAGCACGGTGTAGCCGTCGGCGGCGGTGACCTTGCCGGTCGGGCTGACGGTGACCTGGCCGGCGTCGAGCTTGCGCAGCCCACCCGCGTCACCGGCGGAGACCTCGTGGGTCTTCGGGTCGCTCAGCAGGAAGACCAGCGGGCCGGCGGCCGGGTCGCCCGTGGTGGCGATGGAGAGCGAGTACTCGGTGGAGCCGGGGACCTGCTTGACCGAGGAGGTCTGGATGGCGACGATCGCGTCGTCCTTGCTGCCGCGGTGGCCGTCGCCGAAGTTCGTGAACGCGGTGCTCGCGGTATAGAGCACCGGGAAGACCTGGAAGGCGATCAGGAAGAGCGTGCCGGGGACCAGGTACTTGGCCGGGACGTGCCGGCGGGTGAGGTAGAGGTAGAACAGGCCGGCGGTGGTGGCTGCCAGGATGGCCAGCCCGACCCAGTGCTCGGCCTCGATCAGCGGGAACGCCGCCCAGATCGCGATCCCGGCCACCAGGCCGAGCAGGACCACCTTGACGACGAGACCGGTCGCGGTGATCGGCGCGTGGTGCTGCGCGGTACGGGGCGTGCGCGGGAGCCCGCGGCGACCGGGCTCCCGGCCCGGGGCCTGCGTGGCAGGCCCCGAGCCGGACAGCGGCGTGTTCATTACTTGATCTGACCGGCGATGGTCTTGCCGGCGGCGGTGATCGTGCTGGCCGGGTCGGCGCCACCGATGATGGCGGCCTCAGCCTTGCCGAACGGGTCCCAGATCGCGGCCATGGCCGGGATCGCCGGGAGCACCTGGCCGTTCTTGCCGGCCTCGGCGAACTTGGCCAGGTCCGGGTCCTCGCCCTTGACCTGGTCCAGCGCCGCGGTCAGCGCCGGCGGGCGCGGCTCGGCGTGGTACAGGGCCACGGCCAGCTCGGGCTTGGTCACGTAGTTGGTGACGAACTCCTGGGCCAGGGCCTTGTTCTTGCCCTTGGCGGCGACGTAGAACGCCTGGACGCCCACGAACGGCTGGGCCTCCGCGCCGCCGGCGAAGCCGGGGACCGGGGAGATGTCGTAGGAGATGTTGGCCTTCTTGGCGTCGCCGATGGCCCACGGGCCGGAAACCAGGAAGGCGCACTTCTTGCCGGTGAAGGTGGCGATGGAGTTCTCACCGGTGATCGAGCGCTTCAACGCGCCGTCGCCCTTCTCACCGAGCTTCGCGATCTTCTGGAAGGCCGCGATCGACTCCGGCTTGCCCACGCCCAGGTCGGTCGGGTCGTAGTCGCCGTTGGCGTCGGTGCCGAAGAGGTAGCCACCGCCGGAGGTGTAGAGCGGGTAGATGTGGTAGGCGTCGCCGTTCTGGCCGGACTGCAGGCAGAGGATCTCGCTGGCCTTCTTCTCAGCCTTGAGCTTCTTGCCGGTCTCGACCAGTTCCTCGATCGTGCTCGGCGCCTCGGGGGCCAGCTCGGTGTTGCGGATCAGCGCGATGTTCTCCTGCGCATAGGGCACGCCGTAGAGCTGGCCGTTGAAGCTGACCGCCTTCACGGCGACCTCGCTGAACGCGCTCTTCTGCTCGGCCGAGAGCTGCACCGGGTCGATGGCGCCGTTCTGCACCAGGTTGCCGATCCAGTCGTGCGCGCCGACCACCACGTCCGGGCCACTGCCCTGCTGGGAGGCGGTGACGAAGTTGGTCTGCAGGTCCTTGGAGACGGCCTGGACCTCGACGGTGACGCCATTCTCCTGGCCGAACGCCTCGGCGAACGGCTTGAGGGCCTCGGTCCGCTTGTCGTCGGCCCAGATGACCAGCTTGCCGCCGGTCGCCTTGCCGGACTCCTTGGCAGCCGGCTTGTCGTTGCCGCTGCCACCGCAGCCGGAGGCGGCGAGCGCCAGGCCGAGGACAGCGACCACACCCGTGGTACGGATGCGCATCGGTACTCCTGTCGTCATGGCGGCCCGCCGGGGGACGGACGGCCCGCCAGTGGAAACCTCTGTAAGTTTCTTGCTGACCGGCGCTGGGTGATGCGCCGCTGCTCTCGCATGTTGCGGGCACGTTAGCAAGACGTTGCAGAGAATGGAAGGGCTTGCAACAGTGTACGCAAGAACTTGCCCGTAAGCTAAAGTGCCGCCATGCGCGCTCGTCTGTCCGACATCGCCCAACAGGCCGACGTCAGCGAGGCCACGGTGTCGCGGGTGCTCAACGACCGCCCCGGAGTGGCTCCCGAGACTCGGCAGGCCGTCCTGACCGCCCTCGACGTGCTCGGTTACGAGCGCCCCGCCCGGCTGCGCAAGCGCAGTGCCGGGCTGGTCGGCCTGGTGGTGCCGGAGCTGGAGAACCCGATCTTCCCGGCCTTCGCCCAGGTGATCGAGTCGTCGCTCGCGCAGAGCGGCTTCACTCCCGTGCTGTGCACCCAGACCCCCGGCGGGGTCCGCGAGGACGAGTACGTCGAGCTGCTGCTGGACCGGCAGGTCTCCGGCATCGTCTTCGTCTCCGGCCTGCACGCCGACACCGCCGCCAACCACGACCGGTACCGGGCGCTCATCGCCCGGCCGCTGCCGATCGTCATGATCAACGGCTACGCGCCGAACATCCCGGCGCCCTTCGTCTCCTGCGACGACCGGGAGGCCGCCGACCTCGCGGTGGCCCACCTGGTCGCCCTGGGCCACCGCCGGATCGGCCTGATCACCGGCCCGGACCGGTTCGTGCCGGTGCAGCGCAGGGTCGGCGGCTACACGGGCGCGATGCAGCGCCTCACCGACGTGTCCGACGAGGAGTTGGACGGGCTCACCGAGCTCTCCCTCTTCGGCGTCGAGGGCGGCGAGGCAGCCGCCGGCCGGCTGATCGAACGCGGGGTGACCGGCCTGATCTGCGGCTCCGACCTGATGGCGCTCGGCGCGATCCGGGCCGCCCGCCAGCGCGGCCTGTCGGTCCCCGGCGACGTCTCCGTGGTCGGGTACGACGACTCCTCGCTGATGGCCTTCACCGACCCGCCGCTGACCACCGTGCGCCAGCCGGTCATCGCCATGGCGGTGGCCGCGGTGCGGGCCCTGGTCGACGAGATCAACGGCCATCCTGCCCCGCACTCCGAGTATCTGTTCCGGCCGGAGTTGGTGGTCCGCGGCTCCACCGCAGTGGTACGCCAGGCCGGCGCCGGCGCCAAGCCGCAGCGCCCGGCGCCCTCCTCGCTCGTCATCCCGGCCTAAATCACAGCATTTCTTGCGCAAGATTTGCTTGACTCTTGCAGCGCTCCGGCGGCATCCTGCTCAGATGCCCCTACCCGTCAGCCACGCCGACGCGGGGGTTCGCCGTCGTACCGCGCCAGAGAACGGGGTTCGTCACCCATGACCGCCGCCACCCATCCCACGCCGCTGACCTCCGACGACGACTGGTGGCGATCCGCGGTCGTCTACCAGGTCTACGTCCGCAGCTTCGCCGACGCCAACGGCGACGGGGTCGGTGACCTCCGGGGCATCCAGGAGCGCCTGCCCCACCTGCGCGACCTCGGTGTGGACGCCCTCTGGCTGACCCCCTTCTACACCTCACCCCAGATCGACGCCGGCTACGACGTGGCCGACTACCGCAACGTCGACCCGCTCTTCGGCGACCTCGCCGACTTCGACGCGATGATCGCCGACGCGCACGCCCTGGGCCTGCGCATCATCGTCGACCTGGTGCCCAACCACACGTCCAGCCGGCACCCCTGGTTCGAGGCGGCGCTCGCCGCCGGCCCCGGCTCCCCCGAGCGCGAGCGGTACCTGTTCGCCGAGGGCAAGGGCGAGGCGGGCGAGCTGCCGCCGAACGACTGGGAGAGCATCTTCGGCGGCCCCGCCTGGACCCGGGTCGCCGACGGCCAGTGGTACCTGCACCTGTTCGACCCGGCCCAGCCCGACCTGAACTGGCGCCACCCGGAGGTGCGCGCGGAGTTCGAGGACGTCCTGCGGTTCTGGCTCGACCGGGGCGTGGACGGCTTCCGGATCGACGTGGCGCACGGAATGATCAAGGCGGAGGGGTTGCCGGACGTCGGCTTCAACTCGATGACCACCGGCCAGCGCCAGTCCGAACTGCTGGGCAAGGGCCGGCTGCCGTACTTCGACCAGGACGAGGTGCACGACATCTACCGCGCCTGGCGGCCGATCCTGGACAGCTACCCGGGCGGACGGATGGCGGTGGCCGAGGCGTGGGCGGAGACCCCGCAGCGGCTCGCCCGCTACATCGGCCCGGACGAGCTGCACCAGGCGTTCAGCTTCGACTTCCTCGACGCCACCTGGTCGGCCGACTCGTTCCGCAAGGTGATCGACACCGCGCTCGCCGAGTCGACAATCGTCGGCGCCCCGACCACCTGGGTGCTCTCCAACCACGACCGGCAGCGACACGTCACCCGGTACGGCGACGGCGAGGTCGGCCTGCGCCGCGCCCGGGCCGCCGCCCTGCTGATGCTCTCGCTGCCCGGCTGCGCCTACGTCTACCAGGGCGAGGAACTGGGCCTGCCGGAAGTGCTGGACCTGCCCGACGAGCTGCGCCAGGACCCGGCGTTCCTGCGCACCGGCGAGAGCCGGGACGGTTGCCGGGTGCCGATCCCGTGGAGCGGCGAGCTGGCCCCGTACGGCTTCGGGCCGGCCGGCAGCGAGCTGAGCTGGCTGCCGGCCCCGGCGACCTGGCGCAGCCTCTCGGTGGCCGCCCAGGCGGGCGTGCCCGGCTCGACGCTGGAGCTCTACCGGGCCGCCCTGCGGATCCGGCGGGAAAACCCGGCGCTGGCCGGCCTCGACGGCATCACCTGGCTGGAGACCGAGCCCGGGGTGCTGGCGTTCCGCCGCGCCGCCGGGGGCGTCGAGCTGACCTGTGTCGTCAACATCAGCGGCGCCGAGGCCACGGTCACCGGTTACGGCCGGCCGATCGTCGCCAGCGCCGACCTCACCGAGCGGGGCGACGGGCACGTCCTGCCGGTGGACGCGGCTGCGTGGTTCGAACGGCGCTGAGCCGGGTAACCCGCCATTGACCTGGTCGTCCGTTGTGCTCCGCGCCGACGGGCGACTGGGCTACCGACCCCTTGTGGTGGGGGGTGAGGTGGCGCCGGCGCCTCGGGGAGTCCGCTTCCCGAGGCGCCGGTGTCCAGCTGGGACGGCCGCTCAGCCCTCCTTGCCGGTGAGCAGCTCGGCGATCCGGGCGAAGCCGGCCCGTACCTCGTCCCGGCTCGGCACCGGTGTCGGCGTCGGTGCCGGCTCCCGCTCGGCGGCCAGCTCCAGCTCCTCGTCGATGGTGTCCTCGAAGTCGCCGTAGAGGTCCGCCTGGTCGACGCTCGCCGCCTCGTCCTCGGCGGCGAGCTGCGCCGCGGCGATCTCGCCCCGGATCTCCTCCGGCGTCAGCGCCGGCAGCAGCGGCTCGACCACCGCCATCAACTGCGCCTCGGCCACCACCGCCTCGGCCAGGGCGAGCGCGTGCGGTCGCTCGTACGGGCCGCACACCACCGGCTCCCACTCGTCGGCGTCGCCCAGCGGACCGAAGGTGATGATCCACGGCAGGCCGAGCATCGGCGAGTCGTCCGGCAGGTCCAGTGTCACGAGCGCGCCCACGGCCTCATCATGGTCGGTCTCGCCCGGAACATGCGCGGCATTCACACCAATTGCCCTTTCCTACGTCCGGGTCGTGGACAGGGCGGCCCGGATGAGGGCGAGGGCACGGTCCGGCGGGACACCCAGGCGAGCCGCCTCGGCTGCATAGTCGGTGGCGGCGCGGTGCAGGCGGTCGACGGCGTCGTCGCGGCCCGGCGCCACCACGGTGCCGTGCCGACCCCGGGTCTCCACCAGGCCGGCCCCCTCCAGCTCCCGGTACGCCCGGGCCACGGTGTTCACCGCCAGACCCAGGTCGGCGGCGAGCTGCCGGACCGCGGGCAGCCGAGTGCCGACCGGCAGCCCGCCATCCCCGATCATCCGGGCGAGTTGCCCGCGCACCTGCTCGTACGGGGGCACCGCCGAGCCCTGGTCGATCCGGATCCGCGTGGTCATCCCGCCCCTCCCGGAGTGCCGGGTTCGGTCACCTCGTCGGCTTCCACGTCCACCTCCCGGGCCGTGCGGCCCTCGGCCAGGTCCACCACCCGGCCGTACCGGCTGGTCGCAGCCAGCGCCGCCCCGAACAGCACCAGTTGGTTGAGCAGGTAGAGGTAGAGCAGCAGCCCCACCGCAGTGGCGACCACCGCGTACGCCGGGTTCCGCTCGGTGCGGACCACGTAGTAGCGCCCGACCGTGTTGAGCAGGGTGATGCCGACCGCGACCACGAGCACCACCGGACGCAGCCGGCGGCGGCTCATCCGCAGCCGGGGCACCGCCACCAGCAGCGCCCCGGCCAGCACCACGTTCACCAGGACGCTGAGCACCGCGCTGACCGTGGTCAGGCCGATCGACCCGGTGCTGCGCAGCAGGAAGCGCAGCAGCGACTCCAACGCGTCCACAGCCGCCACCGAGATGCCGAGCAGCACGAAGACCGCGACCAGCACCCCCAGGTCGACCAGGCGGCGCACCACCAGGTTGCCGGGCTGCTGGTTGAGGCCATACATCAACCGCTGCGAGGAGCGGATCGCCTCCACCCAGGCGACCCCGGTGAAGATCAGGATGATCAGGCCGACCACCCCGACGGTTTTGCTGCTCTCCGCGATCTGCTGCGGTTCGAGGAAGGGCAGGTTCTTCTCGAGGAACTTCGCCGCAGCCCGACTGGCCTCGTCGTTGTCCTTCAGGATCGCGCCGAAGGCCGCGTATCCGACGAGGGCGAGCGCGAAGGCCGCGAAGAAGCCGTAGTAGGCGATCGCCGCGGCGAGTCGGCCGGCGAGCACGTCGGTGTAGAGCGTCCCGGCCCGCCACAGGTGATCGAAGGCCGGCAGCCGGTCGCGCGCCACGTCGATCCGGCGGTCGAACGCGGCCTCGACCCGGCCGAACAGGTTCACCACGTCATCCTCGCCGATCCCGCGTCGGGACGAGGAACGGCCGACCGGGCGCAGGCGCTCAACCGCCCAACCGGAAGTCGCCGCGCGGCTGCCACCGGGTCGCCCCGCTGTGCGAGAAGAGGGTGAACGCCTCCACCTGGAACAGCGCCGAGAAATCGGCCAGGTCCTCGTACGCCTTGTCGAGCGCCTCCGACGGGACGTCCTGGGCCACCGTGACGTGCGGGTGGTACGGGAAGCGGGCCTCCCGGTGCAGCTCGGGGGCCGAGTTGATCGCGGCGGCGAGCAGCTCGCACTCGCTGATCCCGGCCGCCACGGCCACGAAGACCACCTGGGTGACCGGGCGGAACGTCCCGGTACCCCGCAGGTGCAGGGCGAACGGCAGGTGCGCGGCGGCCACCCGGGCCAGGTGCTCCTCGACGGCGGGAAGCGCCCGCGCCGGAATCTGGGTAGGCCCGAGCAGGGTGACGTGCGCCGGGACGACCTGTGGATCGCCGGCCTCGACCCGGCGGCGGGTGAGCATCTCGCCCCACGGTTCGGGGATGTCCACCGCGATCCCGATCTCGATGGTGTCGCCGGCGTCCGGCACCCCGTCCCTGCTGTCCACGCTCCCCGCCACCCCTCCGGCCACCGGCTTCGTATCTCTTTCCGACGTGCCCGGCCGCTACCGCGACTGCAGCGGAGGGAAGAAGCCGATCCGGTCGTACGCGGTGCGCATCGTCTCCGCGGCGACCACCCGGGCCTTCTCCGCGCCCTGCGCGAGCAGCTTGTCGAGCTGGGCGGGATCGTCCAGATAGGTGCGCGTGCGCTCCTGGATCGGGGTGAGGGCCTCCCGGACCACCTCGCCGAGGTCCTTCTTCAGATCGCCGTAGCCCTTGCCGTCGTAGGCGGCGACCAGGTCGTCGATGCTGCGGCCGGAGAGCGCCGAGTAGATGCTCAGCAGGTTGGCGATGCCGGGCTTGCCCACCGCGTCGAAGACGATCTCGCGGCCGGTGTCGGTGACCGCGGAGCGGATCTTCTTGGCCGAGCGGGCCGGGTCGTCCAGCAGGTCGATGATGCCGGCCGGCGAGGAGGACGACTTCGACATCTTGGCGGTCGGGTCCTGCAGGTCGGTGATCTTCGCGGTGTCCTTGACGATGTGCGGCGCGGGCACCGTGAAGGTCGGCCCGAACAGCGTGTTGAACCGCTGGGCCAGGTCGCGGGAAAGCTCCAGGTGCTGGCGCTGGTCCTCGCCGACCGGCACCGCGTTGGCCTGGTAGAGCAGGATGTCGGCGGCCATCAGGACCGGGTAGGTGAAGAGGCCGACGCTGGCCCGCTCGCTGCCCTGCTTCAGCGACTTGTCCTTGAACTGGGTCATCCGGCTGGCCTCACCGAAACCGGTGATGCAGCCGAGCACCCAGGCCAACTGGGAGTGCTCGGCAACCTGGGACTGGACGAAGAGGGTGCTGCGCTCCGGGTCGATGCCGACGGCCAGGAGCTGCGCGGCGGCGACCCGGGAACGCTGCTTGAGCACCTTCGGGTCGTGGCCGGCCGTGATCGCGTGCAGATCGACCACACAGTAGAACGCGTCGTGGCTCTCCTGCAGGGCCACCCAGTGCCGCACCGCGCCCAGATAGTTGCCGAGGTGGAACGAGTCGGCCGTCGGCTGGATGCCGGAGAAGACGCGGGGGCGGGCAGGTACGTCGGACATGCCGGCAATTCTGTCAGCCCGACCCGGGACGCGTCATGACGGGCCGGTGGATCGCCTCTCGGCGGACGTCACCCGGGCCGTGACCTCGCGTCGCGGCTCGGGCAGGCGCGCGGCAGAGACTGCCAGCCGGGACACCCGCCGCCCCTCCAGCGCGAGCACCCGCAGCAGCCAGCCACCCGGCGGGTCGTCCGGGGCGGGTCCGGCCGGGCCGTCCCGGGCGGGAACCACCGGCACCTCGTCCCCGGCGACCGGGAGTCGGCCCAGGGCGGCCATCACGAAGCCGCCGACCGTCTCGTACGGCCCGGCGGGCAGCGGCACCCCGGTGCGGTCGGCGAAGTCGGCCAGGTTGAGTCGGCCGTCGACGACGGCGGGCAGGCCGGCGACCGTCGGGTCGGGCGGGGCCTCGTCCTCGTCGTGGATCTCCCCGACCAGCTCCTCGATCAGGTCCTCGCAGGTGACGATGCCGGCCGTGCCGCCGTACTCGTCCACCACCACGGCCAGGTGGTGCCCCTCCCGGCGCATCTCGGTGAGCGCGGCCAGCACCCGCTTGCTGCCGGGCAGTCGCTTCACCTCGCGGGTCAGCGCACAGATGCTGGCACCGCTGCCGTGCTCGGGCCGGAGCAGCACGTCCCGCAGGTGGACGAAGCCGACCACGTCGTCGTGGGTGCCGTCGACCACCGGGTAGCGGGTGTGCGTCTCGGCCCGGACCAGCCGCTCCGCCTCGGCGACGGTGAGCCCGACGGAAAGGAACACCACCTCGGTACGCGGCACCATCACCTCGCGGACCAGGCGCGCCCCGGCCACCAGCACCTCGTCGATGATCCGCCGCTCGTCGGGGTCGAGCACCGTGTTCGCGGCGACCAGGTCGCGCAGCTCGGCCTCGCTGATCCGTTCCCGGCCGGCCGTCGGGCTGGCCCCGAGCAGATCGGTGACCAGCCGGGTCGCGCCGTCGGCGGCGCGGACCACGAGCCGGGCGACGGTCCGGGCGACCGGACCCGGCTCGCGTCGCGCCCGCCCCGGCGGTCGTCGCCGGAGCCGGCGGCCGCCTGCCTCCCGCATAGAAGGATGGTAGACAGCGGACGCGACAGCCGTAGGGTGATCGTGGACGGTCGCCGCGGGGCGCGGCCAGGCAGGAGGATCGACGTGAAACTGCTCGTCACCGGTGGCGCCGGCTACATCGGCAGCGTCGTGACCCGGATGCTGCTGGACGACGGCCACGACGTGACGGTCCTGGACGACCTGCGCACCGGCCACCGGGAGGCCCTCGCCCCCGAGGCGACCCACGTCGACCTCTCGGTGCACGAGGCCGCCCGGGTGCTCACCCCCGACGCCGGCTTCGACGGCGTGCTGCACTTCGCCGCGCTGATCGCCGCCGGCGAGTCGATGGTCAAGCCGGAGCTCTACTGGCAGAACAACACCGTCGGCTCGCTCGCCCTGATCGACGCGGTACGCGCCGCCCGGGTGCCCCGGCTGGTCTTCTCCTCCACCGCCGCCGTCTACGGCAACCCCACCGAGCTACCCATCCCGGAGACCGCCGTCAAGGCCCCCACCAACACGTACGGGGCGACCAAGCTGGCCGTCGACATGGCGCTCACCTCCGAGGCGATCGCGTACGACCTGGCCGCCGTCTCGTTGCGCTACTTCAACGTCACCGGGGCGTACCTGCACGACGGGCGCGCCCTCGGCGAACGGCACGACCCGGAGACCCACCTCATCCCGCTCGCCCTCGACGTGGCCGCCGGCCGGCGCGAGAAGCTGCAGCTTTTCGGCGACGACTACCCCACCGTCGACGGCACCTGCATCCGCGACTACATCCACGTCGCGGACCTGGCCCGCGCGCACCTGCTGGCGCTCGACGCCGCCACGCCCGGACGGCACCGCATCTACAACCTGGGCAACGGCAACGGCTTCACCAACCGCCGGGTGATCGAGGTGGTCCGCGAGGTCACCGGCCACCCCGTACCGGTCGAGGTGGCCCCCCGCCGCGAGGGCGACCCGGCCGAGCTGGTCGCCTCGTCCGCGCTGGCCCGCGAGGAACTGGGCTGGGTGCCGAAGCAGCCGACCCTGCACGACATGGTCGGCGACGCCTGGGCCTTCTACCGAGAGCACGTGCTGGGGCGGCGGTGACCGCCGCGCCGCCGGCCGACGTCGCGGCCCGCGCCACCGCCGGCTTCCGGCAGCGGTACGGCGGTGAGCCGGCGGGCCGCTGGGCGGCTCCCGGCCGGGTCAACCTGATCGGCGAGCACACCGACTACAACGACGGCTTCGTGCTCCCCTTCGCGCTGCCGCTGCGTACGGTGGTCGCCGCGACGTCCCGGAACGACGCACGCTGGACGGTCTGGTCGGAGCTGGACGCCGCCCCGGTCGAGTTCGGCCCGGCCGACGTCGACGAGCCCGGCCGGGTAACCGGCTGGGCCGCGTACGTGGCCGGGGTGGTCTGGGCGCTGCGCGCCGCCGGGCACACCGTTCCCGGCGCGCGGCTGGCCGTCGCCTCCGACGTGCCGGTCGGCGCCGGGCTCTCCTCCTCGGCGGCCATCGAGGCGGCGGTGCTCGCCGCCCTGGTCGACCTGGGCGGGCTGCACCTGCCCACCGACCGGTGGCCCCGGCTCGCCCAGCGCGCCGAGAACGACTACGTCGGCGCGCCCACCGGGATCATGGACCAGTCCGCGGTGATCCGTGGCCGGTCGGGGCACGCGCTCCTCCTCGACTGCCGCACCGAGGAGATCGAGCAGATCCCGTTCGACCTGGCCCTCGCCGGGCTGGCCATGCTGGTGATCGACAGCCGCGCCCCGCACCGGCACGCCGACGGGGAGTACGCCGCCCGCCGCAGGTCCTGCGAGCGGGCCGCCCGGACCCTCGGGGTGCCGGCCCTGCGCGACGTGAACATCACCGACCTCGACGCGGCGCTGCCGAAGCTGCCCGACGACGAGACCCGCCGCCGGGTCCGGCACGTGGTCACCGAGGACCAGCGGGTGCTCGACACGGCCGTGCTGCTGCGGGCCGGCCTGATAGGCGACGTCGGCCCGCTGCTGACCGCCTCGCACGCCTCGATGCGGGACGACTTCGAGATCACCGTGCCGGAGGTCGACATCGCGGTCGAGGCGGCCCTGGCCGCCGGGGCGTACGGCGCCCGGATGACCGGCGGCGGCTTCGGCGGCTGCGTACTCGCCCTGATCGAGGCGTCCGCCGCCGACGCCGTGGCGGCCGCCGTGGCCACCGCGTACGCCGAGCGCGGCTTCGCCGCCCCCGGCCCGGTCACCGTCTTCCCGACCGGCGGCGTCACCCGCCTCGACTGATTCAGTCCTCCTCGGGCTCGTCGAGCACCCGCCGGCGCCGCCAGGCGAGCCAGCCGAGCGCCACCAGCGCGGCCACGATCAGCAGCGCCCCGATGGTGGACCAGGGCGCCGCCCAGGTGCCGGCCGAGCGGCTGGTCGCCGGCAACCGTCCCTCGGCGGTGATCGGGTTGACCGTGACCACCGCGTCCAGCCGGCCCATCGGCCAGGCGTCGACGTCGCGCTCCAGCACGACCTCCCCGCCGGGCAGCAGCTCGGGCAGGGCCACCCGCTGCGGTTCGGCGAGCGTGACGCCGAGAGGCCCGCGTACGCGTACCGCCGCATCGCCCGCCGTCAGTCGGACGTTGCCGGTGTTGCGGACCCGGTAGCGCACGGACAGCCGACCGTCGACGAACGGCACGCCCGGGGTCCGGTAGGCGGTCTCCAGCTGTTCGATGCGTACCTCGGGTGCCAGCTCGCCGTCCACCCGCAGATAGACCCGGGCCGCCACCCGGCGGTCCAGGTTGACCTGCTGGCCCTGGGCGTCGGTGTGGCGCTCGGTGACGGCGGCGATGATCCCCGCCGCGTGGTCGCCGGGAGTGGCCCGGTCCGGCACGGTCAGCCGGAACGGGATCTCCAGCCGCTTGCCCGCGGGCACCGTCCAGGACCGCCGGGGCAGCTTGATCCAGGTGCCCAGGTCGGTCGGCGGATCACTGGCGGGCAGCAGGGCGAACGCGCCGTCGGCGGTGCTGTAGGCGTCGGTGGCGTAGACCGCGAAGGTGAGCGGCCGGTCGCTGAGGTTGCTGATGGCGACCCGGTCGTCGACGTGGGTGCCGGCCCCGCTCTCGTACTGGAAGACGCTCCGGGCGGGGGCACCCGGACCGCTCGTCGGTTGCACCGCCCACCGCAGCTCGGCACCGGTGGCCCCGCCCTGGGAGGCGGGCACAGTGCCGGAAGCGGGCGTGGCAGGCGCGGTGCCGGAAGCGGGCGCGGGGGCGGCGGGGGCGGCGGGGGCGGCGTGCGCCGGCGCGGGCACGGCGAACAGGCCGGCGGCCAGTACCGCGATCAGCGACGACGCGGCCCGGGTACGACGGGACATGCGGAACTCCGTCTCTGCTGGGTTGCGGGCGGCAGGTGCGGTGCGGGAGGTGCCGCATCAGCGGTCCGGGGACCGAGGGTGCGGCACCTCCGCGTGGTGTCCGGGTCGATCAGGCCAGGGTCAGCGTGAGCGTCGCCGCGTAGCTGCCCGGGGCGGCCGAGTCCGGGATGGTCAGGGTCAGCCCGGCCCCGCACGCGAAGACACCGGCGCTGGTGCCGGAGTCGGCCTTGCAGAGGGTGTGGGCCGAGCCGAGGCCGGTGCCGGCGCCCGGGGCGGCGGTGGCGCCAGCCACCACGTTTCCGGAGGCGTCGACCTTCGCCGCGTTCGGCGTCCAGCCCAGGTTGTCGCCGGGGATCTGGGCATTGCCGTTGACGAAGTCCTGGACCTGGCCGACCAGGTTCCAGCCGGCGTTGGTGCCGCGCAGGTCGGTCACCGTGGCCTTGTTCAGCGCACCGGTGGCCTGCCCACCGACCACCCCGCCGGTCAGGTTGGCCGTGTCACCGGCGAGCCCGAGCGAGAAGGCGCCCGGGGCGACGTCGGCGAGGATGGTCTGCGAACCGGTGGAACCGCCGACCGGCGCGGTGACCTGGTACGACACCGCGGCGGAGGTGGAACCGGCGTAGTCGTTGCCGGCCGGGGTGAAGACCGCGGTCAGCGACAGGGTGCCGATCGGCAGGTCGGTGGCGGTCACGCTGGCGGTGCCGCCGGAGACCGGTACGGTGCCCACGGTGCTGGCGCCGCGCTTGAAGGTGACCGTGCCGGTCGCCGCCGACGGGGTCACCGTGGCGGTCAGGGTGACCGGCGCGCCGTACGCGGCGGTGCCGGCCGGGGCGACGGTCAGGGCGGTGGTGGTCGGCTCGGCGGTCACCGCGCCGGCCAGCTTCCAGATGCCGTTGCTGACGGTGATCGGGGCCCGGAAGTAGTCCTTGTGGTCCCCGAGGATCTCACCCGAGCACTGGATCACGATCTCGAAGTTGCCGTTGGCCGGGACCGCACCCAGCGCCCGGGCCATCGACCGGTTCGTCCCCAGCGAGAACGCACCCGCGTCGTAGTTGTTGTCGCTGCCGATCTTGTTCAGGTTGTTGTACGGACCGCCGACCGGACCGACCTTCGCCACCGCGTTCGTGCCGTAGTTGGTCGGGCAGGCCGCCGACGTCGTCGCCGAGGTGAACATCGGCGTCGCGTCGTCGACCCCCGAACCCACCGACCCGCTCGTCGGCGTGATCGTCAACGTGCCCAGGTCGGCGGCGAACGCCGGGCTGGACACCCCGACCACCGCCACTGAGGAGAGCACTGCCGCTCCCAGCAGCGCGGCCGCTCGGGCCGCGCGGGAGGACGGAGCCTTCATGAATCACTTCCTCTGCTCGAAGTGAACGCCGGTGCCCGACGGGCACCGGAGACCAGACTTCGGCTGGCCAGTGACCCGGTGGACAGGCCAACTCTTACGCCGGACATGCGCGAGGCGAATTCGCGGTGACCGTGGGCCGGGTCAGCCGAAGCGGCCGTGCACGTAGTCGGCGGTGCGGCTGTCCTGCGGGTGGGAGAACATCGCGTCGGTCGGGCCGTGCTCGACGATCACTCCGGGTACGCCCTGCTCGGCGAGGAAGAAGGCGCACCGCTGGGAGACCCGCGCGGCCTGCTGCATGTTGTGCGTGACGATGACGATGGTGACCTCGCTGGCGAGTTCGGCGATGGTCTCCTCGATCCGCCGGGTGGAGGTCGGGTCCAGGGCCGAGCACGGCTCATCCATCAGCAGCACCCGGGGGCGGATGGCCAGCGACCGGGCGATGCAGAGGCGTTGCTGCTGGCCGCCGGAGAGTGCCCCGCCGGGCTGTCGCAGCCGGGCGTGCACCTCCTTCCACAGTCCGGCCTTGATCAGGCACTCCTCCACCAGATCGTCCTTGCTGCGCCGGTCGGCCCGTACTCCGGTGAGCCGCAGGCCGGCGAGCACGTTGTCGTAGATGGACATCGCCGGGAACGGGTTGGGCTTCTGGAACACCATCCCGATCTGCCGTCGCGCATCGGTGAGCCGGCGCGCGGGGTGATAGATGTCCTCGCCGTCCAGCAGCACCTCGCCGGCGAGCGAGGCCGCGGGCACCAGCTCGTGCATCCGGTTGAGGGTGCGCAGGAAGGTCGACTTGCCACAGCCGGAGGGACCGATCAGCGCGGTGACCTGCCCGGCCGGCATGGTGAGCGAGACCCGGTCGAGCACCTTGTGCCCGCCGAACCATGCCGAGACGTTCCGGGCGTCGAGGTGGCCGCTGACGGGCGGCAGGTCGGGTAGGTCCAGCCGGGTCAGCTCGGGGGAGATGGTCATGACGGCCTCTCTTCTCACAACAGGTTCGGCAGCAGCCGGGCGATCTGGTCCGCGGCGGCGGCGCCCAGGGCAGCGAGGACGGGTACGCCGACGACCCACGACTGCCACCGCCCCCAGCGGGTACGCAGCCAGGCGAAGCCGAGCGCGGCCGCGGCCAGCGCCTGGCACCACAGCAGCAGCGGGGTCCAGGCCGCCGGGTCGGTGGCCATCGGCTTCTCGGCGGCCGGCAGGCTGGCCGCGGTCAGCGGCCGGGAGCCGACCTGTTGCGGCGGCGAGATCAGCTCGGCGTCGACCCGGAGCAGATCCTGCGGCAGGTACGGCTGCCCGTCGGCGGTGATCAGGGTGAGCCGGCCGGCCCCGGGGGCGAGCGGCGGCGGCGCCAGGTCGCCGGTGCGGCGGACGGACTGCACCCGGTAGGTGTGCTGGCCCTGGCCGGTCGCCACGGTGATGATGTCGCCGGTGCTCAGCAGGTCCAGGTCGGCGAAGGGGCCGCCGTACGCGGCCCGCCGGCCGAGCAGCACGCTGGTGCCGGGCTGACCGGGCAGCACGGTGTCCCGCCGGTGTCCGGGGCCGGCGGTCAGCACGCCGCCGGAGGTGCCCTCGAAGACCACCTGCCGCAGCTTCAGTCGCTCGATGCGCAGCACCGCGACCGGGGTGCCGGGGGCGAGCAGCCGGCCGTCCTGGTCCACCTGACCGGTGGGCGCGGTGGCGTTGGCGAGTTCGCTCCGCAGGTCCGCGTAGGCGGTCTGCTGGTCGCGGGCGTACTGCAACCTGCTGATCAGCGTCAGGTGTGCCACGAAGCCGAGCAGCAGCACGGCGAGCAGCGTCAGCGCCGTAGCGACGACCTGTGGCCCGCCGGCCGGGCGGGGCGCGGGCCGCGTCGACGCAGGCGCAGGCGTCGGCACAGGCGCAGGCGTGGGCACAGGCGCAGGCGTGGGCGTGGGCGTGGGCGCAGGGGTCGGCGTCGGCGCGGGTGTGGGCGCGGGCGTCGGCGTCGGCGGGGACGCGGGCGCGGCGAGCGGGGTGGTGGTCACGGTTGCCTCCGGGTCAGCCGACGAGGTCGGCTCGCCGGCGGCGAGCCGTGGCGCGCAGGACCGCACCGACCCCGACCAGCAGCAGCCCGGCGGCGACCACCGCGCCGATGGCCAGACCGGTGACGGGCAGCGGGCCGCCGCCGGGTGAGTCGGGTCCGTCCGAGCCGTCGGTGGGTCCGGTGCTGGGGGTGGGCGAGCCGCTGCCGCCCGGGGCGGGTGCCACCTCGACCCGCAGGGTCATCGAGCCCGACGATCCGCCGGGCGGCACGGGCTGGGTCGACGCGGACCAGGTGCCGTCCGCGACCGTGATCGGCGCCCGGAAGTAGTTCGGGTGATCCCCGAGGAGTTCGCCCGAGCACTGGATCACGATCTCGAAGTTGCCGTTGGCCGGGACCGCGCCCAACGCCTTGGCCATCGACCGGTTCGTCCCCAGCGAGAACGCACCCGCGTCGTAGTCGTTGTCGCTGCCGACCTTGTTCAGGAGGTGGTAAGGACCACCGACCGGACCGACCTTCGCCACCGCGTTCGTGCCGTAACCGGTCGGGCAGGCCGCCGACGTCGTCGCCGAGGTGAACATCGGCGTCGCGTCGTCCACCCCCGAACCCACCGACCCGCTCGTCGGCGTGATCGTCAACGTGCCCAGGTCCGCCGCGTACGCCGGGCCGGCGGCCACCACGGCCAGCAGCAGGCCGGTCAGCACCGCCGTCAGGGTTGTCGACTGTCGCATGAGGACACCTCTCGTCAAATACGCAGGGTGGCCGGACGCCCCAGGGCGGGGCGTCCGGCCACCGTTGTCACACCGGACCCCTCGAGGGGTACGGCTCAGCCGTTGGCCTTCAGGTACGCGTCGCCGCAGCCCTGCTGGAGCAGGTCGGCCGGCTGGCTGCCGGTCGAGGCGCGGAACCCGAAGCCGAAGGCGTTGATCACCTCTTGGCGGGTGCAGACCGCCGAGTTGGCACCGAGGAAGGTACTGGCCACGGTCGGGTTGCTGAGCCGCGAGGTCGGGATCACGTTGTAAACGTCCCGGGTGAGCGGGAAGTTGATGTTGAGGCTGCCGGTGAAGCCGCCGGCGCCGGTCCGCGGACCAACGCCGCTGATCTTCCCGAGCGTCGCCTGGCCGCGCCGGTCCTGCACGTTGACCAGGACGCCGCCGACGGTCCGGCCGGCGTTCTCCTGCGCGATGAACTGACCGATGGAGAACGGCACCAGGTAGTTCGGCTTGTTGTTGAGCACCCGACCGTCGTGCTCCTGCACGGTGTCACCGAGGCTCTGCAGGCACGGGTAGTCACCGGCGCTGATCTCCGACTCGGAGATGCCCATCTTGCTGTTCCAGAACGAGCGGGTGCCGGAGCCGGACTGGATGAGCAGCGGGGTCACCGTGACGCCGTTGATCTTCGTGGTCAGGCACCGGTAGATCCGCTGGAGCTGGACCAGGGTGAGGTTGCTGGGCAGATCGCTGTCGGCGCTGATCGCGTAGGTGACGCCGTCCACGCCGAAGGAGACGTAGGTGTAGAGCCCGGTGGTGCCGGGCGTGCCGGAGGGAGCACTGGACGAGCGCGCGAAGTCGACGCACCCGAGGACGTTGGCGCCCTGGTAGATGCCGCCGCTCTCCCCCTCGGAGGCGCGCAGCGCGGTGCGGCCCGCGCCGGAGCCGTCGGGGCGGGGGAACTGGCAGTTGGCAGCCTTGGTCTTGATCTGGGCGCTGCCCCGGGCGTCCCAGGACGCGACAATCTTGGCGCCGCCGGCGCCGGTGATCGCCTCACCGAGACCGTTCATGACGTCCTGAGTGGTGTCGGAGCCGACGCCGGCCAGGACCCGGTAGTCCGTGGCGGGGGCGGGGTCGGCGTACGCCGGCCCGCCTACCGCGACGGCCACCATCAACGCGCCGAGCGTCGTCGCCGCCGCCCGGGTGATCTGTGTCAGCTTCATGCTGTCTCCCTTTCCGCTCCACACGGGGTTGGGCTGTCCAGTGCCGGTCGGCCCTGGGCAGCACTCATGCTCGCCACGGCGGCTGGGACCTCGATACCGCGCGCGGGAGAACGTTTTGTCCCGTAATGCCTCGCCAACATGCACGCCGGATGAACGGGCTGGCCGGGGCGGGGCCGGGACGGTCACGACCGGCCCCCGGCGCGCCGTCGCCCGATCCGGCGCACCGCCGGGCCGGCGAGCGCGGCCACCGCGCCGAGACCGAGCGCGCCGAGCAGGGCGTACCGGATCGAACCGAGCGGCTGCCCCTGGGTGAGTGCCGCCACCGGCGTGCTCGACGGGAGGGCCGGCGCGACCGGCGTGGCCGGCGCGGCGACCGGCGGAGCGCCGTCGGCGGGCACGGCGCTCTCCGGCGTCGAACCCGGTCCCGCACTCTCACCCGGCGAGCCGGTGCCGCCCGATTCCGGCGGCGTGGGCGTCGGGGAGACGATCGGCTTCGCCTTCTCCAGTGCCTCGGCGGCGGCCCGGGCCTCAGCCCGCAGCCCGTCCGGCAGCGGCACGTACCCGCCGGGCAGCTGTCCCCGCTGGACGCCGGGGTTCTGCCCGGTGCCGACGGCGTAGCGGATCAGGTTGGCGTAGTCCCGACGGGCCGCCTGCTCCTCGGTGGTGTCGCCGACGGCATAGGTGACCATCCCGAGCGGGTACGCGCCGGGAATGCTGGCCTTCGGGTCGATCTCCCGTACGCCGGCGGTGCCGCTGGGCACCGTCGCGGCCGCAGCGGCCAGCACCGACTGGTCGGTGGGCGCGACGAACTCCCCGGCCCGGTTACGCAGCCGGGCGGTGAACAGCCCGTACCGGGCGGCGGTGGCCGCGTCGGTGATCGAGGCCGCGAACCGCTGGGTCACCTGCTGCGGCGGGAACGCCTTGTACGCCGCCTTGGGGAAGGCGTTCGGATCCCAGGACGTGCGGTTCTTGGCGTCCGCGCGCAGCGTCTGGTATCCCGCCTCGGCGAACGATCCCTGGTAGGGGCGCAGGTCCAGCGCGCAGTACTTGTCCTGCTTCGGCGGGGTGTCGCAGTTGAGGTCCTCGCGCGGGAAGTTGGTCGGGGCCGAGCCGGTGGCGAAGAGTGGCAGATACTCCTTGTTGACCACCATGCCGTGCTCGTCGGGCTTGCCCTCCAGCCAGGCGCGCGCGTCCGGGTCGGCGAGGATCCACCGCCACACCTCCCGGGCGATGGCCGAGTTGCCGATGGGCACCATCAACCCGTCGAAGGTGGCGATGGCCGTGAAGCCGTCGAACTGGGGGTTGGCCTCGATGAACTCCGGATCCAGCCGGAGGGTGCGGGGATTGTCCTGCAGGTACTCGTACACCTGCTGATTGCTGCCGGGAATATCCCGCTTGTAGGACTGGGTCAACAGCTTCGCGACCAGCCGCGGCGTGAGGTTCACCTCGCGGAGCATTCTTCCGGCGCGGCTGTCGGTCGTGCCCGGGTCGACCCGGAAGTCGATGTTGAAGGCGATCACCACGGCGGAGAGCGCGACCGGGGCGTGTACCAGCCGTGGCCCGTCCGGTGGCGACACCACCGGGTCGCTGGTGAAGACGAGGCCGGGGCCGTCGGGTGCCAGCACCTGGCGTCCGGCGTTGTCGTCCGCGGCCGTCGAGTAGCCGAAGACCGGGCCGTCGTTCTCGCAGAGCGCCGGCTGCCACGACAGCATCGCGCCGGCCACCAGCTCCGTCCCGGTGGTGCGCCGTTCCGCCCGTTCCAGCGAGCAGAACGCCCCGACCGGCTGGAACTGCAGGGGCACCGGGATCGCGTCCTGGAACACGCGGGCACCCAGCGGACTCCCCTCGATCTGCTCCGTCGGGTTCTTGGACCGGTCGTGGTCGCCCCGGGGCACGATGACCAGCCAGCAGGTCAGGTGCCCGGGGCTGCCGCAGCCCAGATGAGGCGCCTCGACATCGGTCTGCATCTCGAAGACCACCCGGCCGGTGCCGTCGGCGGCGGTGACGGCCTTGGGGATCTCGTTGGTGGTGTAGACGCTGTAGTAGTCGGCGAGGACGTCCGCCTCGGTCGACGGGCAGGTGACCTTCAACTCCGGCGGGCCGCACGCCTTGCGCGGCCACGGCTGGGCCGCACCGCCGTGCGGGGTGGGCTTGCCCTCTACCGGCCGGAACGGCACCATCTGGGCATCCATCGGCAGGCTCTCGCAGGGCTTCCCAACCTCGTCAGAGCACCGGGGGTCCATCGCGGACGGCGCCCGGGCCGGTACGGAGCTGCCACCCACCTGACAGGTCTCCCGGAAGTCCGGGGCGGCCGGGTCGGGCCCCCAGCACTGCATGAGCTGGAGGTAGTTGGTCGCGGCAGGGTCATCGCCGCGGCGGACGCTCGGTTTACCCCCGGTCCAGCTGACGACGACGCCCTGGCTGGTCAGCGCCTTGGTCTGGGCGACGGTGATGGTCAGGCCGGTGAAGTCGTCGCCGAACTCGCCGGGCAAGCCGTGCACGGTCATCGCCGAGTCGGTCACCGGGTCCTGCTCGTCGTCAACGGCGGCGGTGGCGGCTGGCGGCCGCACGTCCACGGTGACCAACCCGACGAGGGCGAACAGCAGCACGGCGAGGGCGAGCGCGCGGCGGGTCATCGCGAACCGCCCTCGTCGCGCCGGCCCAGCGACCGGGACAGCAACGGCGGGCCGACCACGACCAGCACCAACAGCAGGCCGGAGAGGATCATCAGCACCCGGGCCAGCCCGGAGCCGTCCTCGGCCCGCAGGGCCACCGGCACGCCGTCGACGTACTGTCCGCCGCCAGCACCGCCGTCGCCGGCCACCGCGCCGGTGTCCGGATCGGCCTGTTCACCACCGGCGGCCGGCGGGCCCGTCGTCGCCACGGCACCCGGAGTGGTCGCCGCCGGGCTGGCGCTCTGGCCGGTGCCGCCGGTCCCGGACCCTCCGGTGCTGCCCTGCCCGCCCTTGGTCGGGGTCTCCTGCCGGGCGCCGCCGGTGCCGGTCGAGCACTGGGTGGGCGCATCCTTGTGGTCGCACTCCGGCGGGTACGGCGCGGTCTTCGCCAGCGCGTTCGACCCGTCCGGCCCGAAGGTCGGGTTGTGGCAGTTGGCGATGTCCTTCTTGTCGGGGCTCACCCCGGGGATCTGAAGGACCTGTGTCATCCCCGCCTCGACCAGGTTCTTCGGCAGTGGCGAGTAGCCCAGTCCGCCGACGGACTGCTGCCCCTCGCAGAGGAAGTACTTGGCGAACTCGCCGAGGGTGTATCCCTTGTTCTCGTTGAAGCCGTTCTCCAGCTTCGTCGGCAGGATCATGTACGAGTACGACGACAGCGGGTAGGTCCGCCTGTCCGTGTTGTTGTAGACGCCCTCCAGCTTCTGGGTCAGGTCCTTGTCGATACCCGCGCCGAGCAGGCCGACCGCCACGCTGGTCTTGGTCGGCTCGACGTAGTAGCCGGCGGCGTTGAGCACCTTGGCGACCGGGAAGCCGGATCCGTTGGCGTACGCGTACTCGACGTAGGTGATCGAGCCCTCGCCGAGCGCCTGGGCGACGTAACCGGCGACGCCGAGCGAGCCGGCCTGGGCGACCACCGAGCCGTCGGTGGGGTACGGGTAGTACGAGGTCACCCCGCACGGGGTGGCCCGGTTGTTACGCCGGCACCAGTCGTTCCACAGGTTTGGATACTGGGTGCTCATCCAGAGGCTGAACTGGGCGGTGGTGCCGGAGCCGTCGGAGCGCACCACCGGCACGATCTTCCGGGCGGGCAGGGCCAGCCCGGGATTGTCGGCCTTGATCTGCGGATCGTCCCAGGTGGTGATCTTCCGGGTGAAGATCTTCGTGAGGACATCGCCGGAGAGCCGCAGGTTGGTCACCCGCTTCCCACCGATCTTCAGGTGGTACATGAACGCGGTGCCACCGGCGACGATCGGCATGTACGCGAAGCCACGGGCCGGGGGCGGGTCGCTGGTGCCGGCACCAGCGTCGCGCAGCCCGTACGGGATCTCCGAGACGGCGAAGTCGACGGTGCCGTTGCGGAACTGGTTACGGCCGTCGGAGGAGCCCAGACCGTTGTAGGTGACCTTGAGGCCGTTCTTGTAGACGTTCGACTTCCACTCGCGGATCGCGATCTCGCTCCACGTGGAGCCGGCGCCGTTGATCGGCACGTACTTCGCGGCCGAGGCGGGGGTGGCGAAGCCGATGACGGCCGCCAGCACCGCGGTGACCAGGGCCGCCGCGGTGACGCGGCGGCCGGCGCGGGTCGACATGGGTGTCCTCACTCTGGGGTGGATCCGGATTCGGGAGCGGCGGGTACGCGGCGGGCGTACCGGAGCGCATCGCGGCGGGAGGCGTGCACGCGGCGGGCCTGCTGGCCCCGGGTGAGCTGGCCGGGGCCCCGACCGCCGACCAGGCGGGCGAGCAGGAACAGCAGCAGCACCAGGCCGAGCAGCACGGTGGCGGAGCCGAAGCCGCGGGCCACGTCGTACTCCGAGGCGGAGCCGACCAGCTTGAACGTCATCAGCGGCAGGGACACCTGCGGCTCGTGCCGCGGGTCCAGGTTCATACCGTCGGCGAAACCGGCGGTGAGCAGCACCGGTGAGGTCTCCCCGATGCCCCGGGCGGTCCCCAGGATCACCGCGGTGGCCAGCCCCGGACGGGCCGTCGGCAGCAGCACGAACAGGGCGGTACGCCACTGCGGGGCACCCAGTGCGAGCGACGCCTCCCGGAGCGTGCCCGGGACCAGCCGCAGCACCACGTCGGCGGCGCGGATGACGATCGGCAGCATCATCACGGTGATCGCCAGGCCGGCGGCGAAGCCTGACCGGCCCATCCCGAGCATGAGGATCACGGTCGCGTAGATGAACAGGCCGGCCACGATGGACGGCAGCGCGGTCATCGCCTCGGAGACGGTCCGCACCACCCGGGCGAACCGCCCGGGCACCTCGTTGAGGAAGACGGCGCTGGCCAGCCCGAGCGGGATGGTGATGACCAGGGCGATGGTGATCTGCTCCAGGGTGCCGACGATCCCGTGCAGGATGCCGCCCCGATCCAGCGGAAGCAGCGGGCCGGCCGAGGAGAGGTCCTCGGTGAAGAAGTTGCCGTGCCAGAAGATGGCCTTCGCGCCACGGCTCACCGGATAGGCGACCACCACCACGAGGGCGAGCAGCAGCAGGAGGGCCAGGCTGTGCACGACGACGGCAACCGTCCGGTCGCGGACGGTGGGCCCGTCCTCGTCCAGCGAGACCAGCAACGCGTAGCAGCCGATGAAGGCCAGCCAGGCCAGCACGACGAAGCCGAGCAGGCCGTCGAACGGGGCCAGCCGGACGAAGACCAGGCTGGTCAGAGCCAGCGCCGCCGCCGCGGCACCGAGCAGGGCGAGCACGTCGGTGCCCCGTACCCCGCTGGTGCGCCGACGCGGTTCCGGCCCGGCGGGGTACGCCTCGCGTACCACCAGGGTGGTGGTGGCGGTCGGCGGTGGCTCGGCGGCGACCGCGGGCGGCAGTGTGTCGGTGCTCATCGACTCTCCTCAGGCGTCACTTGCGGCGCCCGACCGGCTCCGGGCGATGATCGACGAGGCGATGAAGTTGACCACCAGGGTCAGCGTGAACAGGGCCAGCCCGGCCGCCATCAGGGCGGAGATACCGACCGCCGACGCGTCGCCGTAGCGGAGCGCGATCAGCGCCGAGACGCTGTTCGCCCCGTTCGCCAGCAGGTGCGGCTGAATGGCGAAGACCGGCGAGATGATCATGTATACGGCGATGGTCTCGCCGAGCGCCCGGCCCAGGCCGAGCATCGTGCCGCCGATCATCCCGCCCCGGCCGAAGGGGAGCACGACCGACCGGATCATGCCCCAGCGGGTGGCACCCAGGGCGTACGCGCCCTCCCGCTCCCCCACCGGCGCCTGGGCGAAGACCTCGCGCATCACCGAGCACACGATCGGTGTGATCATCAGACCGACCACCAGGCCGGCGATGAAGGTCGACGAGGTGTACGCGGCGGCCGGCGACAGCGGGTCGCCCGGATCGGCGCCCGGCACCCGCAACGGCGGAATCCAGCCGAACCAGGTGGAGATCCAGCGGGACAGGCCGATCACCTGCCCCTGCAGCAGGAACGCGCCCCACAGGCCGTAGACCACGCTGGGCACCGCGGCCATCAGATCGACGAGGCTGATCAGGGTACGCCGCAGCCGCCGGGGCGCGAACTCCGAGATGTAGAGCGCGGTGCCGGTGGCCAGCGGCACCGCCACGCTGATCGCCACCGCGGCGATCAGCACGGTGCCGGTGAGCACCGCGGCGATGCCGAAGTCGCCGGAGTCCGGCTCCCAGGTCTGGGTGGTCAGGAACGCCGGACCGGCCTTCCGCAGGGCCAGCATCGCCCGGTACGCCAGGAACACCCCGACCATCGTCATGACGAGCAGGACGAGGATCCCCGCGGTGCGGACCCCGCCACGGAACAGCAGGTCGGCCGGGCTACGCCGCTGGCGGAGCCGGCGCGGCCGGTCGGGCGGCGCCTCGCCGGCGACCGGCAGGGTGGTGGCGCTCATCGGGCCACCTGCCGCAACGACGCGCCCGGCCGGGTCTCGCCCTCGCCCGCGCCCGGGTCGCCGTGCCAGCGCCCCCGCCGCACGGCGCGGGTGCCGGGCACCACCTCAGCGGCGGGCAGCACCGCCAGAAACCGCTCCAGGTTGTAGCTGCACTCCCGCATCCGCAGGTAGGAGCGGCTGGCCATGGCGACCTGCCGGCCATCGAGCTCGACCCGCCAGGTCCACTGGCCGGTCGCCTCCACATTGCTCAGCACCGGACGGCAGCGCGGCCCACCCTCGCGAAGCCGCAGCACGGCGTCGCGGCAGTCGGCGTAGCTGCGGTGCAGGCTCAAGCCCCGCCCGAGCGTACGGTTGTTCGGCGAGACCAGCATCCACACCACACCGCCGGGCGGATCGCCCTGCGTACCGGTGGACGGCAGCATGGTCAGGAACACAAAGCGCGCGACTTGCACCAGCACCCTCCCTCACCTGTAACCGCTCATCCCCAGGACGCGACGGAAACAGATTCGGGAAGTCGGATGTCGTCCGCCGCATCCGTCGACTTCCGCCGGACATGCGGCAGGTGAACAACGCGTGAGGAGACATCCACCATTTGTCAGCACCGACTGACCGGTGCGACCAGACCCCACGGCGAACGGGCAGCTCACGGCGCCGGACGGCGAAGCACTCGACGAATCTTGGAGGAACCCGGCCCCGCCAGGAGCACTTCCCCACCAATATCTCCGTTGGCCCCGGAAACAGTGAAGGCCGGCTGGGCATGGCCATCAGGCCATGCCCAGCCGGCGACAGAGGTGGGGCTGCGGTTAGCCGGCCTCGACGATCATCCCGGCGCCGACGGTGCGGTTGGTCGCCTCGTCGATGATGATGAAGCCACCGGTGGTGCGGTTGCGCCGGTATTCGTCGGCGAGCAGCGGGACCGTGGTACGCAGCCGGACCCGGCCGATCTCGTTGAGCCGCAGCTCGCCGGCCGTCTCGTCGCGGTGCAGCGAGTTGATGTCCAGCCGGTAGTGCAGGCCACGCACGATCGCCCGCGCCGAACGGGTGGTGTGCTTGATGGCGTACTTGCCGCCGAGCTGCAACGGGCGGGTCTCGTCCAGCCAGCAGACCATCGCCTCGATGTCCTGCGCGACCGCCGGGGCGTTGTTCGGCCGGCAGATCATGTCACCGCGCGAGATGTCGATCTCGTCGGCCAGCCGGACCGTCACCGACATCGGCGGGAACGCCTCCTCCACCGGGCCGTCGGCCGTCTCCACCGAGGCGATCCGGCTGGTGAAGCCCGACGGAAGCACCATCACCTCGTCACCCGGCTTGAGCACGCCCGAGGCCACCTGGCCCGCGTAGCCGCGGTAGTCGGTGACGGTGGTGGACTGCGGCCGGATCACATACTGCACCGGGAAGCGCACGTCGACCAGGTTGCGGTCGGAGGCGATGTGCACCCGCTCCAGGTGGTGCAGCAGCGACGGGCCGTCGTACCAGGGCATGTGCTCCGAGCGGGCGACGATGTTGTCGCCCCGCAGCGCGGAGATCGGCACCACGGTCAGGTCCGGCACGTCGAGCTTCGCGGCGAACGCGGTGAACTCGTCGGCGATCCGCTCGAACACCTCCTGCGACCAGTCGACCAGGTCCATCTTGTTGACACAGAGGACCAGGTGCGGCACCCGCAGCAACGAGCAGAGGAACGCGTGCCGCCGGGACTGCTCCACCAGGCCCTTGCGCGCGTCCACCAGGATCAGCGCCAGATCGGCGGTCGACGCGCCGGTGACCATGTTCCGGGTGTACTGGATGTGCCCGGGGGTGTCGGCGATGATGAACTTCCGCCGCGGCGTGGCGAAGTAGCGGTACGCCACGTCGATGGTGATGCCCTGCTCCCGCTCGGCGCGCAGGCCGTCGGTGAGCAGCGCCAGGTTGGTGTATTCGTCGCCCCGGGCCGCGCTGACCGCCTCGACGGCGGCAAGCTGATCGGTGAAGAGCGACTTCGTGTCGTACAGCAGCCGGCCGATCAGGGTCGACTTGCCGTCGTCGACGCTGCCGGCGGTGGCGAACCGCAGCAGGTCCATCGGCCGGGCCTCCGACCCGGCCCCGGCGTCCGTCGCGTCCGGTGCCAGCGTCTCTGCGCTCATCAGAAGTAGCCCTCCCGCTTGCGGTCCTCCATGGCGGCCTCGCTGACCCGGTCGTCGCCGCGGGTCGCGCCCCGCTCGGTGATCCGGGTGGCGGCCACCTCCTCGATCACCTTCTCCACCGTGTCGGCCTCCGAGCTGACCGCCGCGGTGCAGGAGGCGTCGCCCACCGTCCGGTACCGCACCTGGGCCTTGAACGGCTCCTCACCGGCGCGCGCCCGGAAGAACTCGTTGACCGCGTACAGCATGCCGTCGCGCTCGATCACCTCGCGCTCGTGCGCGTAGTAGATCGACGGCAGCGGGATCCGCTCCCGGGCGATGTAGTGCCAGACGTCCAGCTCGGTCCAGTTGGAGAGCGGGAAAACCCGGATCGACTCGCCCGGGTGGTGCCGGCCGTTGTAGAGCGCCCACAGCTCCGGGCGCTGGTTCTTCGGGTCCCACTGCCCGAACTCGTCCCGGAAGCTGAACACCCGCTCCTTGGCCCGGGCCTTCTCCTCGTCCCGGCGCGCGCCACCGAAGAGCGCGTCGAAGCGGTGCTTCTCCACCGCATCGAGCAGCACCGGCGTCTGGATCCGGTTGCGCATCCCGTCCGCCGACTCGCGCACGAGGCCCTTGACCAGGGCCTCCGGCACGCTGGCCACGATGAGCTGCAGGCCCAGCTCGGCGACCCGCCGGTCGCGGTAGTCCAGGACCTCGGGGAAGTTGTGCCCGGTGTCCACATGCATCACCGGGAACGGGATGTTGGCCGGCGCGAACGCCTTCTGGGCCAGCCGGAGCATCACGATCGAGTCCTTGCCGCCGGAGAAGAGCAGCACCGGGCGCTCCATCTCGGCGACCACCTCGCGCATCACGAAGACGCTCTCCGCCTCCAGCGCGTCGAGGTGGGAGACCTGGTACGCGGCGGGAGACGTCATGACACGAACTCGATTCGCTCGGATCCGCACATCAGGGATTCCAGACCTTTCCGGTCGGACTCGTAAAGAAGAACCTCAGGCTACCCGCAATGGCGTTGCAGCGCCGCAAGCAACCGATCGGCGAGATCCTTCCGGCAGACCAGCAGGTCAGGCAGGCGAGGGTCGGCATCGTTGTATCTCAGCGCAGAACCGTCGATCCGGGAAGCGTGCAGTCCGGTAGCCGTCGCCACAGCGACCGGAGCGGCCGAGTCCCACTCGTACTGACCGCCGGCGTGGATGTACGCATCGACCTCACCGGTGACCACAGCGGCGATCTTCGCGCCCGCTGAGCCCATCGGCACCAGATGAGCGCCCACGTCCTCCGCCAGATCGGTCAGGAAGACCGGCGGACGGCTACGACTGGCCGCCAACCGGATGGCCCGCCCGCCGCCCGCGCCCCCCGCCCCCAGGACCAGCGGCGGGTACGCCGGCGGATAGTCCGTGCCCAGCACCCGGTGCTGCGCCGGCAGCCCCACCGCGCCCGCGACCAGCCCGTGCGGCGTCGGCGCGTGCCGCGCCCAGAGCGCCACGTGCACCGCCCAGTCCGACCGGCCCTCCTCGGCGAACTCCCGGGTGCCGTCCAGCGGGTCGATGATCCACACCCGGTCGGCGGTCAGCCGGGACACCGCGTCGGGGCTCACCTCGGCCGTCCAGGCCAGCCGGGAGCCCTCGTCCTCCTCCGACAGCACCGCGTCCGCGGGCCGCCACCTCGCCAGCTCGGTGCGGATCAGGTCGTGCGAGACCTTGTCCCCGGCCGACCTCAACGCGCCCGGATCCGCGAAGCCAAGCTCCGCGCGCAGGTTCACCAGCGCCTGCCCGGCCCGGGCCGCCAACCACCGGGCGAACGCACCGTCGATCATCGGAGGACTGCCCATGACTCATGCTCCCGTCGCCCGCCGTCGCCGGCACCGCCACGCCAGAAGGCGCAGACTACCGGCCCGGGTCAGCCGCACCGGGCACACCCCGCCCGGAACTCACCCGCCGTGGTAAAGGTTCTGCGTCGGCTCCACCCCACGGGTGACCACCGACTCGACCACGTCCGCCGCCCGGTCGACCAGGAACTCCAACTCCTTGCGCTCCACCGAGGAAAAGTCCGACAGCACGAAGTCCGCCGGATCCTGCCGCCCCGGCGGCCGGCCGACACCGAACCGCACCCGCACGTAGTCCTTCGTGCCCAGCGATTTCGACATCGAACGCAGGCCGTTGTGGCCGCCCTCGCCACCGCCGCACTTCACCCGCACCTGCCCATACGGGATGTCCAACTCGTCGTGCACGGCGATCACCCGCCCCGGCGGGATCTTGTGAAACTGCGCCAGCCCGGCCACCGGGCCGCCGGAAAGGTTCATATACGTCAGCGGCTTCGCCAGCACCAGCTTCGGGCCGCCGAGCCCGAGCCGCCCCTCGGCCACCTCCGCCACCACGCGCCGGTGCCGCCCGAACCTGGCCCCCAACCGGCCGGCCAGCAGGTCGGCCACCATGAAGCCGACGTTGTGCCGGTTACCCGCGTACTCCCGGCCGGGGTTGCCCAGGCCGACCACCAGCCACGGCCCCGCCTCGTCCGTCACGCCACGCCCCTTCCGTCAATTCCGACGACTCCAGCTCGGCGCGTCCACCGCCGCGCCACGCCCTGGAGCCCGTCGTCCGCCCGGACCGCCAACCGCCAACCGTCCCGACACGCCGACAGGCGCCCCCGAAAAACCGGGGACGCCTGTCGCACAGCCTACGGACCGGATCAGCCCTCGGTCTTCGCCTCGGCGCTCTCCTCGCCACCAGCGGCGGCCGGAACGCCGGCCTCGGCGCCCTCGGAGGACTCGGTCTCCTCGCCGACCCCGGCCTCGATCTCCTCCTCGGCCACCTCGACCTCGGGGAGGGTGGCCTCGAGCTGCTCGGCGGTCGGAGCGGCGGTCACCGTGGCGACCGGCAGCTCCGGGTCGGCGACCAGCTCGACACCGGCCGGCAGCTCGACGTCGGCGGCGGTGACCTGGACGCCCGGCTCGGCGCCCTCGATCGAGGCCTCCAGGTGGTCCGGCACCTTGGTGGCGTCGGCGGTCACCGAAAGGGTGTCGTGGTCGTGCACGATCAGGGTGTCCTTCGCGGCCTCACCGGTCAGCTCCACCGGCACCTCGACGGTGACCTTCTCGCCACGGCGGACCAGCAGCAGGTCGACGTGCTCGAAGGTGTCCCGGATCGGGTCACGCTGGATCGCCTTCGGCAGCGCCAGCACCTGGGTGCCGTCGCTGACCTCGATCGCGAAGAGCTGGTTCGCCCCACCCTTACGAATCGCGGCGGCGAACTCACGCGCCGGGAGCGCGATGTGCTTGGGCTTCTCGCCGTGGCCGTACAGCACGGCGGGCACCTTGCCGGCCCGGCGGGTACGACGGGCACCACCCTTGCCGAACTCGGTACGGGGCTCGGCGCTGATCTTTACCTCGGACACGGGAGAACTCCTGATGCTTCGCTGCTGGCGGCTTGTCGTCTGGCGGTGCTGGGCGAGGGGCTCGCTGGGGCTCATGCGTCATGGTCGACTGCCCGGAGCACCGCGTCGATGACGGCGCCTCCGTGCGGCGCTTATTCAGCGGCCCGCAGGGCACCCTCGCCGTGGCAACCGCACTAGTCTACCCGAGCGAATTCCGAGCCTGCCGGCAGTCCCCGTATCACCGTCAGAGCCGACTCGCCCGACCACCGGCCGCCCTCTGACGGCAGCCGGTGGGGAAAGCGACACCTCAGCTCAGACCACCGAAAAGCGTGGTCACCGAACCGTCGTCGAAGACCTCCCGGATCGCCCGGGCCAACAGCGGCGCGATCGACAGCACGGTGATCTTGTCAAGCTGCTTCTCCGGCGGCAGCGGCAGCGTATTGGTCACCACGACCTCGCTGATCGGGCTGTTCTTCAGCCGCTCGGTCGCCGGGTCCGACAACAACGCGTGGGTGGACGCCACCACGACATCCGCCGCGCCGGAAGCCTTCAGAATGTCGGCGGCCTTGGCGATCGTGCCACCGGTGTCGATCATGTCGTCGACGATCAGGCAGACCCGGCCCTCGACCTCACCGACCACCCGGTTCGCCACCACCTGGTTCGGCTTCAGCGGGTCCCGGGTCTTGTGGATGAAGGCCAGCGGACAGCCGCCCAGCCGGTCCGTCCAGCGCTCCGCCACCCGCACCCGGCCCGAGTCCGGCGCCACCACCGTCATCGGCCGGCCCGCGTACTTGTGCTCCACGTACTCGGCCAGCACGTCCATCGCGAAGAGGTGGTCCACCGGGCCGTCGAAGAAGCCCTGGATCTGCGCGGTGTGCAGGTCCACCGTCAGGATCCGGTTCGCCCCCGCGGTCTTCAGCAGGTCGGCCACCAGCCGCGCCGAGATCGGCTCCCGACCCCGGTGCTTCTTGTCCTGCCGCGCGTACGGGTAGAACGGGAGGACCACGGTGATCCGCTTCGCCGAGCCGCGCTTCAGCGCGTCCACCATGATCAGGGTCTCCATGACCCAGGTGTTGACCCCGTGCGTCACGGACTGCACCACGAAGGCGTCCGAACCGCGCACCGAGTCCTTGTACCGGACGAAGATCTCGCCGTTGGCGAACTCGTACGCGTCGGCCGGCGTCGGCGCGACGCCGAGCACCTCACCGATCTCCGTGGCCAGCTCCGGAAAAGCGCGTCCGGAAAAGAGCATCAGGCTCTTGCGGTTTTCGGCGACGATGCTGCCCATGGGCCCGTCTGCTCCCGTTTGTCGGCGGTTCCCGGCGGCGTCGGCCGGGGGCTGTTCGGTTGCAGTATCTCCCGGGTTCACCGAGCCGCCCACCGACTCGGCACCCTCGTGGATTCAGTCACCTTCCCTTGCGGCCCCGGCTCCCTACGACGCATCCTCAGCGGCCCGCCGGGCGCGCTCCGCCGCCTCGGCCGAGACCGTGCCGGGCCGCTTGCGAGCCACCCAGCCGTCGATGCTGCGCTGCGGCGCCCGGGTCACCCCCAGCGCCCCCGGCGGCACGTCCTGGCTGATCGCGCTGCCCGCCGCCACGTACGCCCCGGCACCCACCTCGACCGGCGCGATCAGGTTCGTGTCGCAGCCGACGAAGGCGCCCTCCCCGACCGTGGTGTGGTGCTTGTTCACGCCGTCGTAGTTCACGAAGATCGTCGCCGCGCCGATGTTCGCCTTCGCCCCGATCGTCGCGTCCCCCACGTACGACAGGTGCGGCACCTTGGCCCCCGCCCCCACCTCGGAGTTCTTCACCTCGACGAACGTGCCCACCTTGGCCTTCTCGGCGAGCCGAGCGGCCGGTCGCAGGTAGGCGAACGGCCCGACGCTGGCCTGCGGACCGACCTCGGCGCCCACGGCGTGGCTGCGCAGCACGCAGGCGTCCGCACCGACCGTGGTGTCGACCAACGTGGTGTCCGGGCCGACGACCGCACCCGCGCCGACCACCGTGACGCCCTGGAGCTGGGTGTTCTGGTCGATCACCGCGTCCCGCTCGACGGTCACCGTCACGTCGATCCAGGTGGTGTGCGGGTCGAGAATGCTCACCCCGGTCCGCATCCAGCCCTCGTTCACCCGGTCCCGCAGCAGCCGACGCAGCCCGGCCAGCTCGACCCGGTCGTTGCAGCCCAGCGTCTCCACGTGGTCCGGGGCGCAGTGCACCGCCACCGGCTCGCCGGCGTCCCGCAGCAGACCGAAGACGTCGGTCAGGTACTCCTCGCCCTGGTCGTTGTCGGTGGAGAGCTTGCCCAACGCGTCCCGCAGCCGTGCCACGTCGAACGCGTAGATACCCGCGTTGATCTCCCGCAGCGCGCGCTGCTCCGGGGTCGCGTCGCGCTCCTCGACGATCTGCTCCAGCCGGCCCTCGGTGTCGCGCACGATCCGGCCCAGGCCGGTCGGGTCGGGCACCTGGGCGGCGAGCACGGTGGCCGCCGCGCCCACGCTCTCGTGCGCCTCGACCAGGGCCGCCACGGTCTCCGGCCGCAGTAGCGGCACGTCTCCGTTGAGCACCACCACCGTGCCGGCGACGTCCGGCACCGCGTCGAGCGCGATCCGGACGGCGTGCCCGGTGCCGAGCTGCCGCTCCTGGAGCACCGGGATGCCCTCCGGGGCGACCTCGGCCAGGTGCGCCCGAACCTGGTCGGCGCCGTGGCCGACCACGACCACGGTGCGGTCCGCCGCCAGCGGCGCCGCCGCGGCCAGCACATGTCCGAGGAGGGTACGACCAAGCAGCGGATGCAGCACCTTGGGCAGGGCCGACTTCATCCGCTTGCCCTCACCGGCGGCAAGCACGACGACGGTGCGGAGGCGGGTCTGGGGCACGACGTGGCTCCCGTCGGGACGACGACACTCTCGCGGCCATGCTAACCAGAGCGCCGTGGATGCTGCCGAATACCCCAATAAGGGGCGTCGGCAACAGAAAACTGCTCGGCCGCCAGGGTTCGAACCTGAAACACGGGTACCAAAGACCCGGGTGTTGCCAATTACACCACGGCCGAAGGGTCCGTCACAGCTTAGCGCCTCGCCTCCGCTCCAAGGTTGCCCGCATCTGGCCGCCGCTCTGCCCGACCTCAGCCCCTCGCCGACCCGGTCCCCCCAGCGGCTGCGAAAATCTCGGTAGCCAGCCCTTCGATCCGCCAGTAGAGCTCACGGCTCGCGGGCACATTGATCACCAGACAGCCGTGGTAGTCGCTGCCCGTGTTTCGACGCGCCGTAGCCACCCCATGCCGCTTGATGGTCGAGCGCATGAAGCGGTCGGCGGGGAGCCCAAGTTTCTCTACCCACCAACGGACGGCCGCCTCGGCGTCGGCCGACTCGTGGATGCTCACCCGGTATGTGGGCACTCCTCGATCAATGCCGCACGCTGCCAGGAAGCGCAGGAAGAGCGCGAGGATGCCGCCGGCCCGCCCCGCCCACCTAGGGTGGAAACACGGATCGCTGTTGATGAACTGCAGGTGGTCGTCCCGCCGCCAGGGCTTCGACTTCGTGCCCTCACACCAGCAGAACAGGCGTACGACAGAGGGACATTCGTGATCCTAACTGTCCGATACGGCCCGGCCGGTCGCTGGTTACGGTGACGTAGGCGTAACCAGTCCTCCCGGGAGGTGCCATGTCGACCGCCCTGACCGGCCCGAACACCGGACCCAAGCCGCTGACCGAGGGCCACCAGTCCCGGGGCATCCTGATCGCCCTGTGGGGCTTCGTGGTCGTCCCGTTCCTCGCCCTGCTCGCCGCCGTCCCCATGGCCTGGGGCGGCTGGCTGGGCTGGAGCGACCTCATCGTGGCCACCTTCTGGTACCTGCTCTCCGGCTTCGGCGTCACGGTCGGCTACCACCGGTACTTCACCCACGGCTCGTTCAAGGCGAAGCCGTGGCTACGCGCCGCGCTCGCGGTGGCGGGTTCGTTCGCGGTGCAGGGCGAGGTCATCCAGTGGGTGGCCGATCACCGCCGGCACCACGCCTTCTCCGACCTGGAGGGCGACCCGCACTCGCCGTGGCGGTTCGGGGAGAGCGTCCGCGGGCTGACCCGCGGGCTGTTCCACGCGCACATCGGCTGGCTGTTCAAGCGGGAACTGTCCAACCGCGAGCGGTTCGCCCCGGACCTGCTCGCCGATCCGGCCACCCGGCGGGTCGACCGGCTCTTCCCGCCGCTGGTGGCGATCTCGATGCTCGTACCGGCGGCGATGGGCGGGCTGTTCACCTGGTCGTGGCAGGGCGCGCTGACCGCGTTCTTCTGGGGCGGGCTGGTCCGGGTGGCGTTGCTGCACCACGTCACCTGGGCGATCAACTCGGTCTGTCACGTCTACGGGGAGCGCCCGTTCGCGATGCGCCAGGGGGATCGGGCCGCGAACTTCTGGCCGCTAGCGCTGCTTTCGTTCGGGGAGAGCTGGCACAACCTGCACCATGCCGAGCCGACCAGCGCGCGGCACGGGGTGCTGCGGGGCCAGCTCGACCCGTCGGCGCGGGTGATCTGGCTGCTGGAGAAAACCGGCGCGGCGTGGGCGGTCCGGTGGCCGAAACCGGAGCGCCTCTCCGCGAAGCTGGCGGCGTCGGAGCGGACCGGGGCGGCCGGGCCGGGGCGGTGATCGGCCGGCCGGCGGCGTGGCGGCCTGGCAGGATGGCCGGGTGACCGAGCTTCAGTGCCGCCGGCCCGGCGATCCGCCCGCGCGGATCAGCGAGGTGCCGCGATGAGCGGGCAGATCCCCCAGCAGGGTGGCACCGAGCGCCGGCGAGGTGACGAGATGACCGACGGTCCGGGCAAGGGGTCGGGCGCTGCTCGGCGGCGGGCCGTCCCGGCGGTGAAGCCCGCGTCCCGGGTACGGATGTCCGCGGCGCAGCGCCGCGAGCAGCTGATCTCGATCGCCCGGCAGATCTTCGCCGAGCGCGGGTTCGACGCCACCTCGATCGAGGAGGTGGCGGCCCGGGCCAAGGTTTCCAAACCGGTGGTGTACGAGCACTTCGGCGGCAAGGAGGGGCTGTACGCGGTGGTGGTGGACCGGGAGGTCCGGTCGCTGCTGGACCGGGTCACCACCGCCCTGACCGCAGGCCATCCACGGGAACTGCTGGAGCAGGCCGCGTTGACGCTGCTGACGTACATAGAGGAGGAGACCAGCGGGTTCCGGGTGCTGGTTCGGGAGTCGCCGCTGATGTCGGCGACGGGCAACTTCAGCAGCGTGATGAACGACGTGGCGCACCAGGTGGAGCACATCCTGGGCGCGGAGTTCTCCAGCCGGGGTTACGACCCGAAGCTGGCCGAGCTGTACTCGCAGGCGCTGGTGGGCATGGTGGCGTTGACCGGGCGCTGGTGGCTGGAGGTGCGCAGGCCGCGGAAGGAGACGGTGGCGGCGCACCTGGTGAACCTGGCCTGGAACGGTCTGTCGCACCTGGAGGCGAAGCCGGGTCTGATCACGTTGCGCAAGCCGGGCTGAGGCGTCGGGTCGGGCTGAGCGGCCGACGGTCAGCGAT
Organism: Micromonospora sp. NPDC048999; assembly: GCF_040649295.1. Lineage (NCBI taxonomy): Bacteria > Bacillati > Actinomycetota > Actinomycetes > Micromonosporales > Micromonosporaceae > Micromonospora > Micromonospora sp. NPDC048999. The sequence goes on from NZ_JBEZFI010000001.1 coordinate 94,852, forward strand.
GGCGCTCGGCGACCGGGTGTAGGCGGCGCTCGCGCTCGACGTCACCGTGTTCGGGGGGACCGACCTTGTCGTACAGCCCGGTGCCGAGCAGGACCAGCCCGAACAGCATCGACACGATGACGGTGGACATCGAGAAGTTCAGGAAGTTCGCCGACGTCTGGAGCAGGGACATCATGAGCAGGCTGGTGAACAGGAAGACCGCCCCGGCGGTCAGGTTCATGTAGTGGCCGAGGTTTCCGCGCTGGGACGCTCCGATCAGCAGGAACGCGCCGAAGACGACGGAGACCAGGGAGAAGGCCAGGTTGGTCCGGAGGCCGAGTGCCCAGTCGCTGCCTCGGCCGAAGAGGCCCTTGTCCCAGGTGAGGACGACCCCGTAGACGCCGAACGCCAGGATGTAGACCCCGATGAGCCCGGCGAGGACCCGATAGACCGGCCGTGCGGGGTGGTTCACCGGGATATGCGCCATGGGACCCTCCAGCCGATGTGGGCATTTGGTGGAGATTGTCACCCGCGCTGGCTGTGCCCGTCTTCGGAAACGCCGAAGGCCCGGCACGAGCCGGGCCTTTCGGGGCGGGACGGGGGTCAGAGTACGAGCCGGGCCTTCTGCCAGGCTTCCTTCTCCTCCTCGGTGCCGACCTTGCTGTACATCCCGGCCATCAGGAGCACCATGGCGAGGGTCAGCACCACGATCACGGTCATGATCGAGAAGTTGAGGATGTTGGCGTCAGTGTGCAGGAACGCCAGCTCGGCCAGGCCGAGGACCATCAGCGCGTACGAGAGCCACTGGTTGATGGCGACATCAAGGTTGCGGCCGATCGCGACGCCGGCCAGGATCGCGGCCCCGAGCACGATCGAGAGCAACGAGAATCCGAGGTTGGTGCCCTGGCCGAGGACCTTGAGGGTCTGGTCCTGGGCGAACGCCCCGTTGCCGGCGGTCGTGATCGTGCCGATCACGCCGAAGACGACGAAGTACAGACCAACGAGCCCGCCGATCGCCCGGTAGACCGGCCGCGCGGGGTGGTTGACGGGGGTGTGGGCCATCTCTGCGTCTCCAAGACCGTTCGGATGAGGGGTCGCCAGCGATTGTCCCGCACGACGGGTTGTGACGCCGCACACCCCCCACCCGGGGGCGGGGTCAGCCGGCCGGCAGCTCCTCGGCGAGGGCCAGCCAGGCCTCCTCGGTGCGTTCCCGCTCGGCCCGCAACTCCTTCAGCTGGGCGTCCAGCTCGGCGACCCTGGCGTAGTCGGTGGCGTGCGTGGCGAGCTGGTCGAGCAGGTCGGCCTCCTTCTGTTCCAGCTTGGCGATCTGCCGTTCCAGCTTGCCGAGTTCCTTCTTCGCGTTGCGTACCTCGGCGGCGGACATGCCCTCACGGGCCGGGGCACCGGCCGCCGGGGTGAGGTCGGCGGGCGCCGGGCCTCGGCCGGCGGCGGCGCAGGCCAGGTACTCGTCGACCCCGCCGGGCAGGTGCACCAGCCGCCCGTCGCCGAACATCCCGTACGCCACGTCGGTGACCCGTTCGATCAGGTACCGGTCGTGGCTGGCCACGACGATGGTGCCGGGCCAGGAGTCGAGCAGGTCCTCCAGCGCGGCGAGGGTGTCGGTGTCCAGGTCGTTGGTGGGCTCGTCGAAGAGGAGCACGTTGGGCTCGCCGGCGAGCAGCCGGAGCAGTTGCAGCCGCCGGCGCTCGCCGCCGGAGAGGTCGCTGACCGGGGTCCAGAGCCGCCGGTCGTCGAAGCCGAAGATCTCGGCGAGCTGGGCCGCGCTGATCTCCCGGTCGCCGAGCTGGACCCGCCGGGCCACCTCCTCGACGGCCTCCAGGACGCGCAGGTGGCCGGGGAGTTCGGCGAGTTCCTGGGAGAGGAATGCGGGTCGCACGGTCTGCCCGGTGGCCAACCGCCCGCCGTCGGGGCGGGTGATCCCGGCGAGCATCCGCAGCAGGGTGGTCTTGCCGGCGCCGTTGCGCCCGAGGATGGCGACCCGGTCGCCGGGGCCGACCTGCCAGGTGACGTCGTGCAGGATCTCCTTCGGGCCGGCGTGCAGGGTGACCTGGTCCAGGTCGTACACCTGCTTGCCGAGCCGGGCGGTGGCGAGCCGCTGCAGCGACATGGTGTCGCGCGGCGGCGGGACGTCGTCGATGAGCGCGTTGGCCGCGTCGATGCGGAACTTCGGCTTGGAGGTACGCGCGGGCGGGCCGCGGCGCAGCCAGGCGATCTCCTTGCGGAGCAGGTTCTGCCGGCGGGCCTCGGTGGCGGCGGCGACCCGCTGCCGCTCGACCCGGGCGAGGGTCCAGGCGGCGAAGCCGCCCTCGTACGCCCGGACGGTCTGGTCGGCGACCTCCCAGGTGGCGGTGCAGACGGCGTCGAGGAACCACCGGTCGTGGGTGACCACGACGAGCGCGCCCTTGCGGGTGACCAGGTGCTTGGCCAGCCAGTCGACGCCGCCGACGTCGAGGTGGTTGGTGGGCTCGTCGAGGATGAGCAGGTCGGCGTCGCGGACCAGCAGCGCGGCGAGGGCGACCCGGCGGCGCTCGCCGCCGGACATCGGGCCGACGGGCGCGTCGAGGCCGAGGTGGGGCATGCCGAGGCCGTCGAGGATGGCCCGGACGCCGGCGTCGCCGGCCCACTCGTGCTCGGCGCCCATGCTCTCGCCGAGCCAGGCGGTGCCGAGGACGACGTCGCGGACGGTGGCCTCGGGCGCGAGCTGCAGGCTCTGCGGCAGCCAGGACACGCGCAGGTCGCGGCGGTGGGTGACGCGGCCGTCGTCGGGTTCCTCGGTGCGGGTGAGCAGCCGCAGCAGGGTGGACTTGCCGGCGCCGTTGAGGCCGACCACGCCGACCCGGTCGGCGTCGTCGAGGCCGAGTGAGACGTCGGTGAGCAGCGGCCCGGCGGCGCCGTACCCCTTGGACACCCGGTCCAGGTTGACGATGTTGGCCACTCCCCCACCTCTCATGATCAAGGCGTCCCGGTGCCGCGGTCGGCACCTGGGGACGCCCGCTTCTCAGGGTACGCGGCCTTCCGCCCCGCGCCCGGCCCGCGCCCCCGGGCCGCATGATCAACTCCGGTTGCGGCAAGGTGTGGTCTCGCCGTCGGATTTGACCACACCTTGCCGCAAACCGTGTCGATCATGCCGCCCGGTGCGGAGGATGTGGAGGGCGCGTCGAGGCGGAGTCAGACGATGCGGGCGCCGGCGACCGGGCCGTGGGCGACGCGGGCCTCCCGGCACACCCCGGCGGCCGCCAGCTCGGCGGCGATCCGCTCGGCGTCCGCCGCGTCGGTGGCGAGGAAGACGCAGGTCGGGCCGGAGCCGGAGACGATGCCGACGAGCGCGCCGGCCGACTCCCCCGCCTTGAGGGTGTCGGCCAGTGACGGGCGCATGGCCAGCGCGGCGGCCTGCAGGTCGTTGCCGAGGGCTGCGGCGAGCACCCTCGGGTCGCGCTGGCGCAGCGCGGCGAGCAGCGCGTCGGTGCTGCCGAGCGGTGCGCCGGCCGTGCCGGCGTCGCGCAGCCGGTCCAGCTCCCGGTAGGCGGCCGGGGTGGAGAGGCCGCCATCGGCCACCGCCACCACCCAGTGCCAGGAGGTGGGGCGGGCCAGCACCGGGCTGACCGCCTCCCCCCGGCCGGTGCCCAGCGCGGTGCCTCCGTGGATCAGGAACGGCACGTCGGAGCCGAGGTCGGCGGCGATGCCGGCCAGTTCGTCGCGGGACAGACCGGTGCCCCAGAGCGCGTCACAGGCGACCAGCGCGGCGGCGGCGTCGGCGCTGCCGCCGGCCAGCCCGCCCGCCAGGGGGATGTGCTTGCGCAGGTGCAGGCGGGCGTGGGGCAGAACGCCGGCGTAGCCGGCGAGGGCGTGGGCGGCCCGGATCACCAGGTTGGTGTCGTCGAGGGCAAGCTCACCGGTGCCCTCACCCTCCATGGTGAGGGTGAGGGTGTCGCCGCGGCGGGCGGTCAGCTCGTCATAGATGGAGATCGCGTGGTAGACGGTGTTCAGCTCGTGGTAGCCGTCGCGGCGCAGCGGCCCCACCCCGAGGTGCAGGTTGACCTTGGCGGGCACCCGGACCTTGACCGGCCCGCTGGCCCCGCGCCGCTGCTCCTCCTCGTCGTCCGGTCGCCAGGCCTCGGTCACCGGGCGATGTCCCGGACACGCAGCCGGATGTCGAACGGCTTTTCCACGATCAGCTCCTCGGCGGGGTCGGGCAACGGCGCCAGCCTACTGGGCGACGGCGGGAACGGCCGGGGCCGACGCGGCGACGGCGGCGAACTGCTCAACGGTCAGCGACTCGCCGCGGGCGCTCGGGTCGACGCCGGCGGCGGTGAGCGCCGCGGCGGCCCGGTCGGCGCCGCCGGCCCAGCCGGCCAGTGCGGCGCGGAGGGTCTTGCGGCGCTGCGCGAACGCCGCGTCGATCACCGCGAAGACGGCCTGCCGTGGCACATCGACGCGGGGCGGCTCGCGCCGGGTGAACGCGACCAGCCCCGAGTCGACGTTCGGCACCGGCCAGAACACGTTCGGCGGCACCTTGCCGGCGGCCCTGGCCCGTGCGTACCAGGCGAGCTTGACCGAGGGGATGCCGTACACCTTCGAGCCGGGACCGGCGACGAGCCGGTCGGCTACCTCCTTCTGCACCATCACCAGGCCGTGGCGCAGGGTGGGCAGCTCGGCGAGCAGGTGCAGCACCACCGGCACGGCCACGTTGTAGGGCAGGTTCGCTACCAGCGCGGTGGGGGCGGGGTCGGCCAGGTCGGCGGCGGTGACCCGCAGCGCGTCGGCCGGGTGCACGGTGAGCCGGTCGGCGTTCGGGCCGGCGAACCGGGCTGCGGTCTCCGGCAACGCGGCGGCCAGCGCCGGGTCGAGTTCCACGGCATGCACGTGCGCGGCCACCGGCAGCAGGGCCAAGGTGAGCGAGCCGAGCCCGGGGCCGACCTCCAGCGCCACGTCTTCCGGGGCGAGGCCGGCGGTGGTGACGATCCGGCGGACCGTGTTCGGGTCGTGCACGAAGTTCTGGCCGAGCTTCTTGGTCGGCGTCACGCCGAGACGCGCGGCGAGCTCCCGGATCTCCGCCGGGCCGAGGAGACCGGTCACGAAACCAGAGCCTACGGCCAGTGGCCCCGGCCCGACGGGTCAGGTCCGACAGAAAGCGGCGTACCCACCAACCGGATGGGGGCGTGGATCGTGTGTAGGTCCGAAAGGAGGCGCTGATGGATGCCTTCGAAGGCCTGTCGGAGTTCGTCAGGAGCAACACTGCGACCCTGTCGCGGCTGGCCTATCTGCTGGTCGGCAACCACGCCGACGCCCAGGACCTGTTGCAGTCCGCGTTGACGAAGAGCGCCGTGCGCTGGCGCCGGATCTCCGGCTACGACGATCCGGTGGCGTACGTCCGGCGGGTGATGGTCAACGAGGCCACCAGCCGGTGGCGCCGGTGGCGCCGGCTGAGGATCGACCCGGTCGGGGAGATGCCGGAGCGGCCCCGGCCGGATGACGCCGCCGACACGGTCGGCCGGGTGGTCCTGTGGGCGGCGTTGGGCCGGCTGACCAGCCGTCAGCGGGTGCTGCTGGTGCTGCGCTTCTACGAGGACCGTTCGGTGCAGGAGACCGCCGACCTGCTCGGCTGCTCGGTCGGCACCGTCAAGAGTCAGACCCACCACGCGTTGGCCCGCCTGCGGGCCATCGCACCCGAACTCGCCGAACTGGAGGTTGTGGCATGAACGATCTGCGGGAGCTGTTCCATACGACGGCCGCCGAGGTGCCGTGCTACGACGTCGGCGGGCAGGTGTTGCGCGCGGCCCGCCGTCGGCGTCGGGTGGTGCAAGGTGCGCCGGTGGCGGCACTGGCGGGGGTGCTGGCCGTGATCGGGGTCGTGGCGGCGACGGCACCATCCGGTGGCGACGTGCCGATCGTCGCCGCCGACCGCCCCGCGCTGGCCGTTCCCCTGCCGTGGCTGCCGGCCACCGTGGGCAGGGACGACGGGAAGGCCACGCCGCTGCCCACCGACCGGGCCGTTGGCGCCGGCTCGGTCCTGTACGGCCGGTGCGCCCGATCCTGCGCCCCCCGGCTCGTCACCGAGGACGGCCGGGTGTACGAGCTTCCCGGACCGGGGCCGAAGTCAGCGACGGCCCCCCGGGTGCCGACGCTGTCGCCGGACGGGCGATGGCTGTCCTACCCCGACGCCGAGGGTCGGTACGTCCTGCGTGACCTCACGGCCGTCCGGATGTTGCCGACGGGAACCCGGCGGGTGGTCGGCTGGTCGGCGGACAGCCGCTGGGCGGCCCTGGCCGACGCCAGCTACGAGGACGTCACCGCGCTCCTGTCGCCAGCGGACGCGCGGGAGGTGCCGGTGACGCTGCCGGCCGGCGAGCGGCGACCGCTGGCGGGGGTGACCAGAGACGGCGCAGCGGTGTTCGGGCCCACCGGGACGCGTGCGGACGGTGACCCGTTCGAGTTGCGGATCATCGACGCCACTGGCGCCACCCGTAACGTCCGGATCGACACATCCGACCTACTCGGGCCGGACAAGGAGCTGTCGGGCTTCCCAGTGCTCGCCGCCGATGAAACCAGCGTGTTGTTCCAGGTGATGCACGTGCGGCACGCGCTCGCATCCCCTTGGGACGTGGTCCGCGTCGATCTGACCGACGGCTCGGTTCGCGCCCGGTTCCGGTTGCCCGTTCCGGACGCGGACGTCCGGTCGGGCCGGGCGGTCGGCGGCGACGAGTGGGCCCCGCTCGGGGGTCAGTCCCGGGAGCTCGTCTCGGCGATTGCCGAGGGCGCGGTGCTGGTGCACTACTGGGGTCCCGCGCCGCACGCGGTGGAGGTACTCGACCTGCGCAGCGGCGATCGCGAGGTGATCACCGACGTCGCCGACGGCGTGGAATGGTTGCTCGTACGCGGCCAAACCGGCTGACGTGAGAGGAGGGCCACCTTGATAGGGGGCCCTCCTCTCACCACGGGCCGAAGGCGCGGTTGCCGGTGGCGGAGATGGCGGCGCAGAGTGCGTCGAGTCCGGTGCCGGTGGCCTCGGCCAGGGACCGGACGGTCAGCGGGATCAGGTACGACGCGTTGGGCCGGCCCCGGTGCGGCATCGGGGTCAGGTACGGGGCGTCGGTCTCCACCAGCAGTTGGTCGACCGGCGTGACGGTGGCGGCCTCGCGGAGCGCCCCGGCACTGCCGAAGGTGACCGTGCCAGCGAAGCTGAGCAGGTACCCCCGGCGTACGCACTGGCGGGCGAACTCGGCGTCGCCGGAGAAGCAGTGCATGACGACGGTGTCGGGGGCGCCCTCGTCGTCGAGGATGCGCAGCACGTCGGCGTGCGCGTCCCGGTCATGGATGACGAGGGTCTTGCCGTACCGCTTGGCGATGGCGATGTGCGCCCGGAAGCTCTCCTCCTGCACGGCCCGCCCCTCGTCCCCGGTACGGAAGAAGTCCATCCCGGTCTCGCCGACGCCGCGTACCCGGTCGCGGGCGGCGAGGGACTCGATCTCGCGCAGCGCCTCGTCCAGGCCGGCCAGCCGGGGCGCCTCGTTCGGGTGCAGCGCCACGGTGGCCAGCACAGCGCCGTAACGCTCGGCGACGTCGGCGCCCCAGCGGGACGACTCGACGTCCACGCCGACCTGGACCAGCCGGTCCACCCCGACACCGGCGGCCACCGCGATGGCGGCGCCGACCGGGTCGTCGGCGGGTCCGCCGCCGGGTACACCGTATTCGCCGACGGTGATGTCCAGGTGGGTGTGGCTGTCCAGCACGGAAACGGGCAGCGCCTCGGGGGCGGGCGGGAACTCCCCGGCCCGGCGGGCGGCCCGCTGCTTGCGGGTTTCGGTCTGCTCGGTCATCGGGGCCAGCATCACACACCGCTTGTACGTCACCTGGTACGACCCGGTAGCGTTCGGACGAATTCGGCCACCCCTCGCCCCTAGGGACTGCCATGTCTCCACGCGACGGCACCGCTCTCGGGCAGAACGCGCACGATCTGCTGACCCGGTGGTACGAGGACCACTACTCCACGACGGCCGCGACGGCGGACGGGTCGTTCTTCGAGCGCTACCTGCACCGGTCGATGGAGGCGCCCTACGGTCCGGAGGTCCGGTACGCCCGGGTGCTCGAGGTGGGCGGCAACTGCGGCGAGCACGTGCCGTACGTGCGCCACCAGTTCGACGAGTACCTGCTGACCGACCTGCGCCAGCCCCGCCCGACCGAGCGGGTGGCGGCGGATCCCCGCGTACAGGTGGCGGCCTGTGACGTGTCCGACCTGCCGTACCCGGGCGGCGGTTTCGACCGGGTGATCGCGACCTGCCTGCTGCACCACCTGACCGACCCGTTCGCGGCACTGCGCGAGATACGCCGGGTCGCCGCGCCCGGCGGCACCGTCACGATCCTGCTCCCGACCGACCCGGGGGTCGTGTACCGGTTGGGCAAGGCGCTCACCTCCGGTCTCGCCGCCCGCCGGCAGGGCATCGCCGACCTGTACGAGGTGGTCACCGCGCTCGACCACCGCAACCACTTCCCGTCCCTGCTGGCCCAGGTGCGACACGTCTTCCGCGCCGACGGTGTCGCGGTGAGCTGGCGGCCGTTCCGGGTACCCGGCTGGCACCTGAACGCGTTCAGCGTGGTGCACGTCCGGATAGGCGCCTGACCTAGCATCGACTGCTATGGAATCCGCAGCGCCCGCGATCGCGCCCGAGACCGCCGACGAGCCGGAAGGCGGGCCGAGACGCGCGCTCGTCTGGCGGGTGCTGCGGCACGAGTGGACGCTCGCGGTGCTCGGCGGCCTGCTGCTCGCGGTGGTGCTGACCTGGCCGACGCTGAAGCACCCGGCGTCCACGATCCCGGGTGACCTCGGCGACCCGACCGTGCAGTCGTGGCAGATCGCGTGGGGTGGGCACGCACTGCTGACCGATCCGCTGTCGCTGTGGGACTCGAACACGTTCTATCCCGAGCGGTACACGTACGCGTACACGGACACGCTGCTCGGCTACGCCCCGGCCGGTTTCATCGGCTCCGGCCTCGAGGCGACGATCGTCCGCTACAACGTCTTGTACGTGCTGCTGTACGCGCTGGCGTTCATCGGCGCGTACGCGCTGGTCCGCCAGCTCGGCGCGGGCCGGCTGGGCGCGGCGGTGGCCGGGGTGGCGTGGGCGTTCTCGCCGTGGCGGCTGGCGCACGGCGGCCACATGAACATCCTCTCCACCGGCGGGATCGCGCTCTCGCTCGCGATGCTGGCCCGCGGCCACGGCTGGTCGCTCACCGGCGGCTACCAGCCGGACAAGCGTCGGCCCGGCTGGGTGGTGGCCGGCTGGCTGACCGCTGCGTGGCAGGTCAGCCTCGGCTTCGCCATCGGCCTGCCGTTCGTGTACTTCCTGGCCGGCGTCTGCCTGGTTGCCGCCGGCACGTACGCGTTGTCGTGGTGGCGCAGGAAGGCCCGGCCGCCGTTCGGGCGCAGGCTGCTCGTCGCCGACCTCGTGGGCGGCTCGCTGTTCGGGCTGGTCACGATCTCGATCGCGATGGTGTACCTGAAGGTCAACGAGCTCAACCCGGGCAGCAAGCGTGGCCTGGAGTGGACGATCATGTTCTCGCCGCCGCTGAAGGGATACTTCACCGCGCCCGGCGAGTCGTGGTTCTGGGGCGAGCGGCACGCCGCCGCCCGCGAGCAGCTCGTGTGGCCGCCGGAGATGGCGCTGCTGCCGGGCGTCTGCCTGATCGTGCTGGCCTCGGCCGGGCTGTTCTTCTCGATCTTCTCGGTTCGGCACCGGATCATGCTGGCCGTGGCCACTATGGGCACCGCACTGCTCGGGCTGGGCGCGACGCTGGGCGGCGACGGCGACCCCGGCTACCTCACGCTCTCCAAACACCTGCCCGGCTGGGACGCGCTCCGCACACCGGGCCGGCTGATGATCTGGACCAGCCTCCTGCTGGCCATCCTCGCTGCCGGCGCGGTCACCGAGGCGGCCCGCAACGCGGGCATGCTCAAGGGTGCCGGCCGCGTCGTGGCACGCGTCGCGCTGGTCATCCCGCTGCTACTTGTGATCGGCGAGGGCGTGAACAAGACCGCCCACCCGCCGGTGCCGCAGCCGCCAGCCGCGTTCGCGCAGGCCCGCGAGCCGCTGCTGGTACTACCCGCGACCGGGCTGATCGAGCTTCAGTACATGATGTGGACGGTCGACGGCTGGCCACGGATCGCCAACGGCATGGCCGGATTCGAGCCGACCACCCAGGCGCAGACCCGCGCGGCCACCGTCACCTTCCCGGACCAGACCTCGATCGCGTACCTGCACGGCATCGGCGTGAAGGACGTGCTCGTGCTACCGGATTACCTGCCCGGTACGCCCTGGGAGGGCGTGCCCAGCCGGCCGGTCGACGGCCTCGGCATCACCCGGGAGGACATCGGCGGCGCGGTGCTCTATCGCCTTTGAAGCGGGAACTCCCCGGCCCGCCACCGAGCGTTCACACACCACACATCTGTTCCGCTTACCGTGCGGCTCGTGATCGTCACCCCTCAGACCAGCGGGACCGGGCTGCACGTGACGTACGACGGTCGCGTCCACCCGGCGGAGGAGATCGCCCGGGGCGCGGCGTACGAGTTGTTCAGCGCGGAGGAGGTGCCCGGCTTCGAGTGGGCGCCCCGGCCAGGGGTGGCGTATCCGTGGCGGAAGTTCGTGCACGTGACCGAGGTGAGCGCGGTGCACGGCGGGAGGCCGCCGACCGAGGAGGCGGACGCGCCACTGCTGATGCCGGTGCACCGCGAGCACGGTTGGTCGTACCTGCACCAGCTCAGCCAGCAGCCGGGGGCAGCCGGGGACCCGACGCTCGCGGCGGTGCGCGGCTCGGCGGCGATCCGGCCGGGTACCCGGATGGTGAAGGTGCTGTCCGCCCGCCAGCTCGCCGGCTACCTGCGGGGCTGGCTGCCGCACGGCTTCTGCTGTCGGGAGCACGACGTGGCGCACCTGCGTACGCCGGCCGGGCTGGCGGTGCTGCGCGGCGACGGGGAGGGCGGCGAGGTGGCGTACGCGCTGCGCTGGCGGGCCACCGACCCGACCGACTACGACGTGCCGGCCGGACCGGCGCACCAGGGCCTGGTCGCGCTACCACCCCGGGACCGGCTCGGGCCGCCGGTGCTCGGTACCGGCTTCGTGCCGAGCAACGCCCAGCTCATTCCGGAATTCATCACCCGGGACTTCGCCGACCTGCCGATGCCGGCCAACGCCGCGCTGCTCGCCTACCCAGCGGAGGGGGTGGAGGTGGTGCTCTATACCTACCAGGCGGAGCAGCGGGGCTGGCTGCGAATGGTCGGCCCGCAGTGGCGGCACCTGCTGTCCGCGGTACCCGGGCTCTCCCCCGATCAGGAGTACGTGCCGAACGGCGACACGCCCCGCTCCACCCAGCTCGTCGGCGCGTACGGCGGCAGCGAGTACGAGGCGGTGGCCGACCAGCCGGGCGGCTTCCGCGTCCTGGCCATGACCCGGGCGGCCCGGTACCCGGTGGAGTCGGCGGCTCGACGGCTGCGCTACGCCACCTGGCGTGGGGTGCCCTGCCTCGTGCTGCGGGAGGAGGCGGGCTGGCTGCGGCTGCGGTTGCGCCGGCCGGACCCGGACGCGGTGGCCGTGACCGGGGCGCAGTGCCACGACCGGGGCATCTACGAGACCTGGGCGCCGGGCGCCGAGGTGACCGCCGACCAGGTGGTGGACCTGCCGTACCCGCGGGCATAACCGACGGCGGCCGGGGAATCCGCCGGGGTCCGACACGGCACCCCAGCTCAGGAGATCCGACATGCCTTTCGTCACCGTCGGCACGGAGAACTCCGCGCCCATCGACCTGTACTACGAGGACCACGGCTCCGGGCAGCCGGTGGTGTTGATCCACGGTTTCCCGTTCAACGGGGCAACCTGGGAGAAGGTGACCATCCCACTGCTGAACGCCGGATACCGGACGATCACCTACGACCGGCGCGGCTTCGGCTCGTCCGCCCAACCGACCACCGGGTACGACTACGACACCTTCGCGTCCGACCTCGACGTGCTGATGACCGAGCTGGACCTGCGCAACGCGATCCTGATCGGGCATTCGATGGGCACCGGCGAGATCACCCGCTACCTGGGCTCGTACGGGTCGAACCGGGTGGACCGGGCGGTGCAGCTGGCCCCGCTGGCGCCGTTCCTGCTGAAGACGCCGGACAACCCGGAGGGCCTCGACAAGAGTCTCTTCGACGGCTTCCAGCAGGCGATCCTGAACGACCGGTTCGCCTATATGACCCAGTTCTGTCAGGCCTTCTTCAACTATGACGAGAACAAGGGCAAGCGGGTCAGCGAGGAGGCGTTCCGGGGGCACTGGGAGATCGGCGTCCGGGCGTCGGCCAAGGGCACCCACGACTGCGTGGACGCCTGGCAGACCGATTTCCGCAACGACCTGCCCCGGATCGACGTACCCGTGCTGCTCGTCCAAGGCGACAAGGACGCGGTGCTGCCCTATCCGGCGACCGGGCAGCGGTTGGGGCAGATGCTGCCCAACGCGAAGCTGATCACCTTGAAGGGCGCCCCGCACGGCACCCCGTGGACCCACGCCAACGAGGTCAACCAGGCGATCATGGAGTTCATCGGCGCGTCACGGATGGCGCGCGCCTGAGAGCCCACGCGGGCTCTGCGCGTACCGGCGGCGCGGCCCGGTGTTCCGGGCCGCGCCGCCACGCGTACGGTCAGCCGGCCAGCCGGGCCAGCTCCTCCTCGACGATGGACGGGTCGAGCTTGCGGAACACCGGCTTCGGCGCCGCGAGCGGCCGGCCCACCTCCAGGGGTACGGACTCCCAGCGCGTGCCGACGGTGTAGTCGCCGGTCAGCACCGGGTACGCCGGCCCGCCGTCGAGGTCCTCGACCTCCTCGATCACCGGCATCGGCGCGTGCACGCCGGTGCCGCCGAGCAGCTCGTGGATCTTCTGTGCGGAGTGCGGCAGGTACGGGGTGAGCAGCGTGTTGGCGTCGCTGACCACCTGCAGGGCGACGTGCAGGATGGTGCCCATCCGCGGCTTGTCGTCCTCGCCCTTGAGCTTCCAGGGCGCCTGCTCCGACAGGTATTTGTTGGCCTCGGCGACCACCCGCATCGCCTCGCCGATGGCCTGCTTCTGCCGGTGCTTGGCGATCAGGTCACCGACGACGGCGAAGCCGGCCCGTGCGGTGGCGAGCAGCGCCTGGTCGGCCTCGGTGAGCCCGGCCGGGTCGACCGGCGGGATCGCGCCGAAGTTCTTCGCCGCCATCGAGACCGAGCGGTTGACCAGGTTGCCCCAGCCGGCGACCAGCTCGTCGTTGTTGCGGCGGAGGAACTCCGACCAGGTGAAGTCGGTGTCGTTGCTCTCCGGGCCGGCGACCGCGATGAAGTAGCGCAGCGCGTCGGCGTCGTACCGCTCCAGGAAGTCCCGGACGTAGATGACCACCTTGCGGGACGAGGAGAACTTACGTCCCTCCATGGTCAGGTATTCGCTGGAGACGACCTCGGTGGGCAGGTTGAGCCGGCCCAGTTCGCCCGGCTCGCCGTCGCGGGCGCCCTGGCCGGAGTAGCCGCCGAGCAGCGCCGGCCAGATCACCGAGTGGAAGACGATGTTGTCCTTGCCCATGAAGTAGTAGGCGCTGGCGTCCTTGCCCTCCCCGTCGGCGGACCACCACTTGCGCCAGGCCTCCGGGTCGCCGGTGCGGCGGGCCCACTCGATGGAGGCGGACAGGTAGCCGATCACCGCGTCGAACCAGACGTAGATCCGCTTGTCGGGCCGGTCGCGCCAGCCGTCCAGCGGGATCGGCACGCCCCACTCCAGGTCGCGGGTGATGGCCCGGGGCTGGAGGTCGTCCAGCAGGTTCTTTGAGAACCGCAGCACGTTGGGCCGCCACCCCTCCCGGGTGCCCAGCCACTGCCGCAGCGCGTCGGCCAGGGCCGGCAGGTCCAGGAAGAAGTGCTCGGTCTCGACGAACTCGGGCGTCTCGCCGTTGATCTTCGACTTGGGGTTGATCAGGTCGATCGGGTCGAGCTGGTTGCCGCAGTTGTCGCACTGGTCGCCGCGGGCGCTGTCGTAGCCGCAGATCGGGCAGGTGCCCTCGATGTAGCGGTCGGGCAGGGTACGGCCGGTGGACGGGGAGATGGCCCCGGTGGTGACCTTCGGGACGATGTAGCCGTTGCGGTGCAGCCCGAGGAACAGCTCCTGCACCACCGCGTAGTGGTTGCGGGTGGTGGTGCGGGTGAACAGGTCGTACGACAACCCCAGCGCCTGCAGGTCCTCGGCGATCACCCGGTTGTAGCGGTCGGCCAGCTCGCGCGGGGTGACCCCCTCGGCGTCGGCCTGCACCTGGATCGGGGTGCCGTGCTCGTCGGTGCCGGAGACCATGAGCACGTCGTGGCCGGCCATGCGCATGTACCGGGCGAAGACGTCGGAGGGAACGCCGAATCCGGATACGTGGCCGATGTGGCGCGGGCCGTTGGCGTAGGGCCAGGCGACCGCGGCGAGAACGTGACTCATGAGCAGCAAGCGTAGTGATTGCCTGCGGTCGACCGCGAACCAATAGGGCCGGTCCCACCAACCAACCCCGACACGGCGTCCGATTTGTCGCCGACACGCGGCCTGAGCTGCCCGGGCGCCCCCGCGTACCGGTGTCAAATGAACGGCGTGACCAGCAGACCAGCGGCGCCGGAGCAGGGTGGGCCACCCGCCGACCCGGCGGGGGCCGCCGCCGCGGCCGCGACCGGGGCGGCGGCGCGCGGGGCGGTCGCCCCGCAGCCGCGGGCGGAGCCGGCCGACCCGCCGGTGGAGGTGGAACCGACCACCGGAGCGCCGGTGGACGCGGTGCCACGCCGCGTGCCGGTCCGGCAGCCCCACTGGCAGCAGCCCTCCCTGGGCGGCACGCCGGACGGCGGGATCTTCTGGGCGCCGATCGAGGAGGTGCACTGGGACGGCACGCCGCTACGGGCGGAGCCGCGCCGGCGGGCGGACCGGTCGTCCACCGGCCGCCCGCTGTTCCGGTCCCGCCGGTCCCGCTCGTCCCACCCGCCGGATCCGCTGCCGGCGCTGACGGTGCTGGTCGCCCTGAGCCTGATCGCGGCGTTTTTCGCCTGGGTCAGCGCCGGGCCGCTGTGGTTGGCGGCGGGGCACGCCACCAACGGGACCGTCGTGATCACCGACTGCACCGGCCGTGGCCTGACCCAGCGCTGCCGGGGGGTCTTCCTGGCCGACGGCGGGCGGTTCGTCGCCCACGGGGTACGGGTCAGCGGGGTGCCGGCCGAGCGCAGCGCCACCGGCAGCGCCCTGCCCGCCCGGATGACCGGGCCGGACGGGGGCACCGCGTACGCGGACGCCGGGATCGGCCGGCACCTGCGCTGGCTGCTCGGGCTGCTGCTGGTGCTGGGCTGCGCGGCCGGGATCGCCCGGTGGACCGGCGCCACCCGACTGCCGAACCGGCGGCACCGTCGCTGGGCGGTGGGCGCCGCCCTGGCCGGCCCGCTGCTGATCACCGCCGGTTTCCTCGCCGCCGCCTGGTAGGCGCCCTGTTAACAAGGGGCCCCTGCCTTTTCAACTGTGCACGACGGTGTAGACGTCGCGGCGGCGGAGGCCGTACGCGGTGGCGACCTCGGTGATCGCGTCGCGCCGGGACAGCCCGGACGCCTCCCGCTCGGCCACCGCGGCGCGCAGCGTGTCGTCGTCGGGCCGGGCCGCGGGTACCGGCGGCGCGCCCGCGACGACCAGGGTGATCTCGCCGCGCGGGTCGCCCGCCGCGGCCCACTCGGCCAGTTCGCCCAGCGGTCGGCGGACCACCTCCTCGTACGTCTTGGTCAGCTCCCGGCAGAGCGCGGCGGGCCGGTCCGGGCCGAAGGTGGCGGCCAGGTCGGCCAGCGCGCCGGCGATCCGGTGCGGCGCCTCGAAGAGGACGAGGGTGCGTTCCTCGGCGGCGAGGGCCCGCAGCCGGGACCGACGGGCGGCGGGCGTGCGGGGCAGGAAGCCCTCGAAGCAGAACCGGTCACAGGACAGCCCGGACAGGGCCAGCGCGGTGGTCACCGCGCTGGGCCCGGGCGCCGCGGTGACCGGGACGCCGGCGTCGATGGCGGCCCGGACCAGCCGATAGCCGGGGTCGGAGACGCTGGGCATGCCACCGTCGGTGACCAGGGCGATCGTGTAGCCGGCGGTGAGCACCTCGACCAGTTCGGGGGTACGCCGCTCCTCGTTGCCCTCGAAGTAGGAGACGATCCGCCCGGGCACGGCCACGTCGAGGTCGCGGGCCAGCCGGGTGAGCCGCCGGGTGTCCTCGGCGGCGACCACGTCGGCGGTGGCGAGCACCTCGCGGAACCGGGCCGAGGCGTCGGCCGGGTTACCCAGCGGCGCGCCGAGCAGTACGAGGCGTCCCACCTCGGACATTTCACCCACTTCAACAGGCCCTTTCATCGACAGCTGTACCAATCTCGGAGACGACAGGCGCCACCGGGCACGTTCGCAGCCTACGATCGCCGGGTGACGAGTGCGTCGACTGCACAGAGCGCGAGCGGGTCCGCCGCCGACCAGACGGATGACGACCGGGCCACCGGGTCCCCGACGACCGGCGGGGGCGGGATCCCGGCCGCGGTGCGGCGGAGGCTCGCCACCGTCGACGCCCGCCTCGACGGGTACGCCTGGCTGGCCACCGCGGTGGTCGTGGCGATCGCGGGGATCCTGCGTTTCGTCGGGCTCGGCAGCCCGAAGGGCAAGATCTTCGACGAGACCTACTACGCCAAGGACGCGTACGGGCTGATTTCCCGGGGCGTCGAGTGGAACTACAAGGACAACGGCCCGGCGTACGTGGTGCACCCGCCGCTGGGCAAGTGGCTGATCGGGCTCGGCGAGTGGGCCTTCGGCTACCAGGACACGGAGACGAACATCTCCGTGCCGGGGCACCTGATCACCACCTCCCCGGAGTTCGGCTGGCGGGTCGCGGCGGCCGTGGCCGGCACCCTGTCGGTGCTGATGCTGGTGCGGATCGGCCGGCGGATGTTCCGCTCCACCATCCTGGGCTGCACGGCCGGGCTGCTGCTCGCCCTGGACGGCTTCCACCTGGTGCTCTCCCGCACCGCGCTGCTCGACATCTTCCTGCTGCTGTTCGTGCTGGCCGCGTTCGGCGCGCTGGTGCTGGACCGGGACGCCCGACGGCGCCGCTGGACCCGGGCGCTGGAGGCGGGGCTCGATACGTCGCGGCCGGGGCGGGCCGGCCGACCGCCCTCGACCTGGCGGGACTGGCCGTGGTGGCGGCTGCTCGCCGGGGTGCTGCTCGGCTGCGCCTGCGCGGTGAAGTGGAGCGGTGTCTACTTCGTGCCGGCCTTCGCGTTGCTGGTGATTTTCTGGGAGGTCGGCGTACGCCGGTCGGCCGGTGTACGTCACCCGTGGCGGGACGCCGTGCTGGACGAGCTGCCCTGGCTGCTGCTGGCCGGGGTGCTGGTGGTCGGGACGTACCTCGCCACCTGGTCGGGCTGGCTGTTCACCGACGACGGCTACTACCGCCTGGCCAGCCGCTACCCGGGCGCGGGGCTGAGCGACAACCCGATTTTCGGTCCCCTGTTCAACCTGTGGAAATACCACAGCGAGGCGTACAAGTTCCACACCGGGCTGGAGACCCCGCACAAGTACCAGTCCTGGCCGTGGCAGTGGCTGCTGCTGGGCCGGCCGGTCGCCTTCCACTACGACCCCAACGGTAGCTGCGGCGCGCCGAGCTGCTCTTCCGAGATCCTGCTGCTGGGCACCCCGCTGCTGTGGTGGTCGTTCCTGCCGGCGCTGGCGGCGCTGGCCTGGCTCGGGCTGGCCCGCCGGGACTGGCGGGCCGGGGCGATCCTGCTCAGCGTGGCCGCCGGCCTGCTGCCCTGGTTCTGGTACGCCCTCGACAGCCGGACGATGTTCTCCTTCTACGCCGCCCCGGCGGTGCCGTTCCTGGTGCTGGCGGTGACCTACGTGCTCGGCGCGATCGCCACACCGGCACCAGCGGCCGTTTCGGCCACGGCATCGCCACCAAACGAGCGGGACATCGCCGATCGCCGGCTGGTGGGCGGGATCATCGCGGGCGCGTACGTGCTGCTGGTGGCGCTCTGTTTCGCCTACTTCTACCCGATCTTCGTCGCCAAGGCGATCACGTACGCGGACTGGTCCGCCCGGATGTGGCTGGACGGTCGCTGGATCTGACCCGGGAGCGGCCCGGCCGGAGCGCGGCCGGGCCGGGCAGACCCCGGCGCACGAAAGACGCGCCCCGATCGCCTGCCACGGGGGAAGCGGGCGATTGGGGCGCGCAGGTGAAGCTTAACCAGCCGGCCTCACCTGCACAACTGGTCGCCTCCGGTCAGATTTCCGGCCGAGACGCCCAGCGAGGGTGATTGCACCCTCGGCGACGACCCGGCCGCCGGGAGCTATCGTCCTCATTGGGGCTATCCCGACCGAAAGCGACGATCGACCGGTTACCGACTTCATGGGGCCGGAATCCTAATATGCGAATGGCGAAATATTCCCACACGTCAGACACGCTAAATTTGGACATACCTCGCTATTCATCTACATAGCCTCTCCCGGTGGCCGTTCACCTTCCATTCGACGGGCCGGGTGCCGCGCACGCCGAGCCCATCAACTTGCCGCCCCAATCCGCCCGACCGGTCTTCCTCGACGTCACCGGTGCCCGCCGCCGACAGGTACGACGTGCCGGCGTCGTGGCGGCCGCCGCGTCCCTGGCCTACCTTCCGATCGCCGCGAGTGCCCTGCTGCCCGGTCCGACCGTGCCGGTGCCGTCCCGACCGCCGGCCGCCGAAGCCACGGCAGGCACCGGCCGGACCGATCCGACCTCGCCCGTCGGCAGCCCGTTCTCCGTTGGCGGTGAAACGCAGTCCATCCCGGCCGACAGCGACGCCACGCCGACACCCCACCCCGGCCCAGGGCGGAGCGGTACGCCGACGGTCACGCCGCAGCCGGATCCCCGGACCAGCCGGCCGCCCACGACACCGCCGACGCGTACCGCCCGACCCACCGGCGACCCGTCACCGTTGCCCTCCCCCACGGCGACCACCCCCTCCGCACCCGACACCGACGTCCCCGCCACTGAGGCACCGACCGTGCCCGAGCCTGCTACCGGGGACGCGGGGTGACCCGGTCGACCCGACACCAACCGCCGCGCCGCACCCGCACCGGCCGGCGCGGCCTCACCACCGGCCGCTTCGTCTGCGCGGCCCTGGTCACCGTCATGGTGAGCGTCCTGCTGGTCGAGGCGTACGCGAACGCCAAGTTCACCCCCGACCAGGTCCGGGAGGACGGGGACCAGACCCACGTCCCGGCCAGAGTGCTGACCGGCGGCCCGGTGATCGACACCCGGGATGCCGACCCACGGTCCTACCGCCTGCCGGCGAGGACCATCGCCCTCACCTTCGACGACGGGCCGGACCCGGTCTGGACACCCCGGGTGCTCGACGTCCTCCGCCGGTACCGGACGCCGGCCACGTTCTTCGTGATCGGTTCCCAGGTGGCGCGCCACCCCGAACTCGCCCGCCGAGCCGTGGCCGAGGGGCACGAACTGGGTGTGCACACCTTCACCCACCCGGACGCCAGCCTGCTGCCCGGCTGGCGACGGCGGCTGGAGTACGCGCAGACCCAACAGGCGATCGTCAACGCGGCCGGGGTGCGGACCAACCTGCTGCGGCTGCCGTACTCGTCGCAGGCCAGCGCGATCGACGACGACAACTGGCCGGTGGTTCGGGAGGCGGGCCGTCTCGGCTACCTCACCGCCGTCAACGACACCGACAGCCAGGACTGGTCCCGACCCGGGGTGGACGCGATCGTGCGCAACATGACCCCGACGGACGGCGCGGGCGCGGTGATCCTGCTGCACGACGCCGGCGGAGACCGGTCACAGACCCTCGCCGCCCTGGAGCGGTTCATTCCGCAGATGTCGGCACGCGGCTACACCTTCACCACGCTCAGCGCCGGGCTGCACCGGGCCGCCCCGGACAAGTCGGTGCTCCACGGCAACGTGCCCGCGTCCACCTTCGACCGTTGGCGGGCCGCCCCCGGCTCCTGGGCGGTCCGGGTGGCCGACCTGTTCCTCCGCATGCTGTCCCTGCTGTTCGTCGCGGTGGGCGTCCTGATCCTGGCGCGTACGCTGCTGCTCCTCGTCATCGCGATCCGACTGGCCCGCCGTCGCCGCCGGCACCGGTGGCCGTGGGGCGTGACCACCGCGCCGGTGTCGGTCATCGTGCCCGCGTACAACGAACGGGCCGGGATCCTCGGCACGGTCCGCTCACTGGTGGCGAACGACCACCGACAGATCGAAATCATCGTGGTCGACGACGGCTCGACCGACGGGACCGCCGATCTCGTCGACGCCCTCGGGCTGGCCAACGTACGGGTGATCCGCAAGCCCAACGGCGGCAAGGCCTCCGCTTTGAACACCGGACTCCGGTACTCCTCCCACGAGATCATCGTCACCGTCGACGCGGACACGGTCTTCGAGCCGGACGCCATCCGGCGGCTGATCGAACCGTTCACCGACCCGCGCATCGGCGCGGTGGCCGGCAACGTGAAGGTCGCCAATCGGCAGAGCCGGCTCGGCCGGTGGCAGCACATCGAGTACGTCATCGGCTTCAACCTGGACCGCCGGTTGTACGAGATCCTGCGCTGCATACCGACGGTCCCCGGTGCGATCGGCGCGTTCCGCCGTCGGGCCCTGGTAGAGGCCGGCGGGATGAGCGGCGACACCCTGGCCGAGGACACCGACATCACCATGGCGGTCGTCCGGGCCGGCTGGCGGGTCGTCTATCAGGACCGGGCCGTGGCCTGGACCGAGGCTCCGGCGTCGATGGGAGATCTGTGGCGCCAGCGCTACCGGTGGAGCTACGGCACCGTGCAGTCGATGTGGAAGCACCGCCGGGCGTTCCGTGACCGGGGCCCATCGGGCCGGTTCGGCCGGTTCGGCCTGCCGATGCTCGCCCTCTTCGGGGTGGCGCTGCCCCTGCTCGGTCCGGTGCTGGACCTGATGGCCGTCTACGGCCTCTTCTTCCTGAACTCGACGCAAACGGCCGTCGCCTGGCTGGTGATGCTGCTGATGCAGGGCATCACCGCGGCGGTGGCGTTCCGGCTCGACCGGGAACCGCTGCGCCCGCTGCTCAGCCTGCCGTTGCAGCAGTTCGCCTACCGGCAACTGATGTATCTGGTGCTGGCCCGGTCGCTGGCGACCGCGCTGACCGGCGCCCGGTTGGGCTGGCGGAAGGTGCAGCGGGCGGGTGACCTGGCCGCCGAGGGCCGACCCGCCCCGGCCGAACGGGCGAGCGTCGCCGGGCGCGCCGGGCGCGACCGGTGGTTCGACACGCTGCGCGGGCTGGCCCTGGGCCGGGTGATCGTCTACCACATGTTCGGCGCGGCCTGGCTGAGCTGGGCCTTCCCGGCGATGGGCGTGATGTTCGCCCTCGGCGGCTCGCTGATGGCCCAGTCGCTCGCCCGCAGGCCGGACCGGGCGGTGAGCGGCCGGGTGCGTCGCCTGCTGCCCTCGCTCTGGGCGCTCGCCGCCGTGCTCCTGCCGCTGATGGTCTGGCACGGCTGGCCGGACCGGCCCGCCTGGCCCACCCTGCTGACCTGGGTGGTACCCGTGGTGCAGCCACCCGGCACCGAGTGGGCCGCGGACGTCACCGGCGTGCTCTGGTACCTCGTGACGTACCTCTGGCTGGTGGTGCTCTCGCCGGCGGCGCTTGCGCTCTACCGGCGCTGGCCGCTGCCCTGCCTGCTGGTCCCACTCGGCGGGCTGGTGCTGTCGCAGATCGTGGCGCCGGAGGCCGGCGGCCGGGTGGTGTCCGTGCTGACCGACGTGGCCACCTTCGGCGCCTGCTGGCTCGTCGGCTTCGCGCACCGCGACGGCTCGCTGCGACGGCTGCGCCTGCCGTGGCTGCTGGCCCTGGCGGCCCTGTGCCTGGGCACGGGCGCCGCCTGGGCGGCGACGCACCGTGGCGACGGACTCGACCTCAACGACGTCCCGGTGGCGCAGGCGTTCTGGTCGCTCGGTGCCGTGCTGGTGCTGATGCGGGTCGCCCCGCCGATGGGCTGGCTGGCGCGGGTTCGCCCCCTCGATCGACTGGTCACCGCCCTGAACAGCCGGGCCCTCACCATCTACCTCTGGCACAACGCGGCCATCGCGGTCTGCTTCGTCGTGGGCGACCGGCTGGGGATCTGGCGGCTCGGGCAGGTCGGTTACCTGGCGACGGCCCTGGTCATGCTCGTCGGCCTGGTGCTCGCGCTCGGCTGGATCGAGGACCTCAGCGCCCGCCGCAGGCCCCGGGTGTTGCCCTGGCCGCGGCCGTCGCGTGCGGTGGGCACCGGCGTCGCGGACCGGCAGCCGGCCAGCCCGGCGCGGGGCGCCGAGCTGCCACGGGAGGAGGTGGGGTCCCGCCGATGACCGTCCGAAGTGGACTTCACTACACTTCGGCCGGTGATCAACAAGAGAAGATCGTTGGCCGTCCTTCTCGGACTGCTGACGACGACCGCGCTGATCGGTCCCGCACCCGCCAAGGCGGACAACGAGGGCGAACCCACCGCCGAACCCCCCAAGGTCGAACTGGTCCTCGACGTCAGCGGCTCGATGCGGGCCCGCGACATCGACGGGCGCAGCCGGATCTCGGTCGCCCAGCAGGCGTTCAACGAGGTCGTGGACGCGCTGCCGGACGAGACCCAGCTCGGCATCCGGGTACTCGGAGCCACCTACCCGGGCGACGACAAGAAGCAGGGCTGCCGGGACACCCAGCAGATCGTGCCGGTCGGCCCGGTGGACCGTACGCAGGCCAAGGCGGCCGTGGCCAGCCTCCGACCGACCGGCTGGACCCCGATCGGGCTGGCGCTCCGCTCCGCCGCACAGGACCTCGGCACCGGCAGCACCGCCCGCCGGATCGTGCTGATCACCGACGGCGAGGACACCTGCGCCCCGCCCGACCCCTGCGAGGTGGCCCGCGAGCTGGCCGCCCAGGGCACCAAGCTGGTCGTCGACACCCTGGGCCTCGTCTCCGACGAGAAGGTACGCCGGCAACTGCTCTGCATCGCCACCGCGACCGGCGGCACGTACACGACGGCGCAGAGCGCCGACGAGCTGACCAGTCGGGTCAAGCAGCTCGTCGACCGGGCCGCGGACACCTACACCGCCGCCCCGACCGTCGTCGGCGGATCGAGCGAGTGCCGCAAAGCGCCGCTGCTCGGCCCCGGCGTCTACACCGACCGGGAGGCGTTCTCCGAGCACCGCTGGTACCGGGTGCCGGTGCGCCCCGGCGAGGAACTGCGCGCCTCGGTCAGCGTGGCGTTGGACCGGCCGGTCAACCCCGACTACGGCGTACTGCTGCGGGCCACCGACCGGGATGGGCGGGAACTGGTCCGGGGCGTCGACGCCAGCAGCGGACGGATCGACGTGGTCTCCACGGGCCTGCGCTGGTCCGCGACAGCGGAGGACGGCCCAAGCCCGGCCCCGGACGGCACCGTGACCGCCTGGACGGTGTGCCTGGTGGTCAGCAACTCGTTCGCGCCCCAGCCCGGCACCGAAGCCACCCCGGGCATGCCGCTGGAGCTGACCGTCGACGTGGTCGCCGCCTCCCCCGCCCCGGGCTGGCCGGACCTCGGCCGCGGCTGGTCCCTGCTGCTCCTGCTCACCCTGGCCGGGCTGGTCACCGGGCTGGTCGCCGGGCTGCTCACCCGCTGGTGGGTCGCCACCTGGAGGGAGAACTGAGGATGCGTACGCTGATCCGGGCCGTGGCGGCACTGGCCGCCGCCGGGCTGACCCTCGCCCCCACCGCCGCCTCGGCGTTGCCCACGCCCTCGCCAGGCGCGACCACGGTCACCACGGCCGGCACCTCGTTCCTGACCGCCACCGCCATCGCCCCCGGCCAGCCCGTCGAGGTGGACGCGGTCAGCGGCGACCACCTCTACTGGTCGTTCCGCGCCGAGGCCGGGCAGACCCACACGGTCGGCACCACGGTCTCGCTCCCGAAGGGCCGCACCGGCAGATCCACCTGGACCATCGACGTCTTCGACGGGCTGCGCCGCCGGCAGGCCTGCACGGCCGGGGCGCAGACCTCGACCGTCGACGCGACGCTGGCCCACGTCGGCGTGAACTGCACGCTGCGCCGGGTCCGGCCCTGGGCCGAGCCGTGGTCCGGTGACCCGCTGCCCGGCACCTACTACGTCCGGCTGGCGGTGACCGACCTGCCCGAGGCAGACCTGGGCCTGCCGATCCGCGTGATCCTGATGGGCGAGCTGAACAGCGAGGCCGGCGTGTCCGGTGACGACGGAAAGCTGAAGGCCCCGCTGGTGCCGAACACCCGGGCCGGGGCGGTTCTCACCGCCGAGCCGACGCCCGAACTGGTCGCCGAGAAGGAGACCAGCCTCACCGACTGGCTGCCGGAACCCGGCTCGCGCTGGGTCTGGACCACCGCCGGCGGTGTGCTCGCCGCCGTGGCGGGCGTGGTCGGCTTCGCCCTCACCCGGCGCCACCGCCGCCCCTGAAAGCCCCCGGTGGGCCGCCGCGTCTGCGGGCGCGGCGGCCCACCGGAGGCAACGATCGGCGCGTTTCTGCGGTACCTTCACCGCCGTGCGTGACCTCCTGCCGCCGACGGTCGCGGTGGCCGTGGCCGGGCCGCAGGACTGGTCCGGTGTGCTGCTCCCCGCCGAGCGGGCCTGCCTCGGCGACCAGGCAGCGGCCAGCCGCCGCCGCGACTTCACCGCCGGCCGGGTGTGCGCCCGCCGGGCCCTGGCCGGGCTCGGGCTGCCGGCCACCCCGGTGACCTCGGCACCCGACCGGTCCCCGGTCTGGCCCGCCGGTGTGGTCGGCACCATCACCCACACCCGCGACTACTGCGCCGCCGCTGCCGCGCACGCCGCCGAGTTCCGCTCCGTCGGGATGGACGCCGAGCAGCACCGGGACCTCACCCCACGGGTACGCCGGGCGATCTGCCTGCCCGAGGAGGAGGCGGAGCTCGGCCGCTTGCCCGCCGGCGTCTCCTGGCCGACGGTGGTGTTCAGCATCAAGGAAACCGTCTACAAGGTCTGGCACCCGCTGGTCGGGACGTGGCTGGACTTCCACGATGCCCGGGTGACGCTCGACCCGGACGCGGGGACGTTCACCACCCAGATCGCGCCGAGGCGGGTCGACGCGGCCCCGGTGCCCGACCCCCCGGCGTCGATCGCCGGCCGGTTCGCCGTCGACGCCGCCCTGGTACGCAGCGCCGCCGCCCTGCCACCCCGCTGACGTCCTGTTGGCCGGTTTGCCCCCGGCTTGTACCGTCGTTCCGACCGAAGCCCTCCCAGACAAGGAGCCCGGTGAGCCACCCTCAGCCCCCGTTCGGACCGCAGGACCCGAACCAGCAGCCCGCGGAACCGCCGACCCAGGCGTTCCCCACCGCGCCGATGCCCCCGGTGCCGGGCAACCCGTACGCGCCGCAGCCGCCGGTCTCCGGGGCACCGCAGCCGCCGTACCCGCCGGTCTTCGGGGCACCCCAGCCGGCGTACCCGCCGGTTTCCGGCGGACCCCAGCCGGCGTACCCGCCGCAGCCGCCGGCCGCGGGCGGGCCGTACCCGCCGCCGGGTGACGCGTATCCGCCCGGGCCGTATCCGCCGGCACCCGGCCAGCCGTTCGGGGCGCCGCCACCGGCGAAGAAGTCCAACAAGAACGTGTGGATCATCGTCGGCATCGTGGCGGCGGTCCTGCTGCTGCTCTGCTGCGGCGGGGGCATCTTCGCCGTCTACAACGGGTTCGACAAGGCGCGGGAGGCGGTCGAGAGCCTGCCCACCTCGGGGGTCACCGCCGACCCGTTCGACGACACCCCGACAGGCGGGCCGGAGTCGACGCCGGGGCCGAACCGGACCGACGGCGAGACGTTCAACATGAAGCCGGGCGAGACGCTGGTCGTCACCGACGACCAGGGCACCGTCGAGATCACCGTCAGCAAGTTCCACACCAAGAACAAGGCCTGCAAGGCGTACCTGCCGGAGCCGAAGAACGGGCTGTACCTGATCGCCGACGTCACCGCCGAGGTCACCAAGGGCACCGGCTCGATCAACCCGTTCTACTTCAGCTGGATCGACACGAACGGCAACGAGGAAAACGGCCTCGAGGGCGCCCTCTCCGGCTGCGGCAAGCTGCTCGGCTCGGGCGTCAACCTCGCCGCCGGCAGTAAGCGCACCGGCCAGTTGGTCTTCGACGTCACGGACACCAACGGCACCCTGGAGTACGAGCACCAGCTGGAGACGGCCGGCTCCTGGCGGCCGTGAGCCGAGACGGGGCCCGGCTTCCTCCGCTTGTCACGGGGTCAGGCTTGGGTTCGGCGAGCGCCGCCGAGAGGTTGGCGAGCCGGTGACCGAGCGGCCGGGCGCGGGCGACGTCCCCGGCCCGCCAGGCCGCGACCAGCGCGGCGTAGTCGGCGGTGGCGACGTGCGCCGAGGCGACGATGCCGCCGTGTCCGCCGAGGGCGAGCAGCGCCGAGAGGTACGCGTCCTCGCCGCCGAGCACCGCACAGCCCGGCGGCGGGTCGGCGAGCAGGGCGACGGTGTCCGCGTCGATGCCGCCGGCCGCGTGCTTGATCTCCACCACGTTGGGCAGCCCGACCAGCCGGCGCAGCGCCTCGACGGAAAGCTGCTGCCCGGTGCGGTACGGAACGTGGTAGACGACCAGCGGCACCGGGGACGCCTCGGCCAGCCGGGCGAAATGGGCGTGTACCGCCTCCTCCCCGGGCCGCAGGAACGGCGGCACCAGGCAGAGCGCCGCCGTGACCTCGGGCCGCTCGGCGAGCGCCCGCAGCGCGTCGATGGTGTGCGCGCCGACCAGAAGCCCCGCCCGGCGCTCGCGGCAGACCGCGCCGACGGCGTCGAGCACCTTCCGCTGTTCGGCATCGACGAGCGCGTGCGGCTCGGCGGTGGTGCCCAGGACGACCAGGCCGTCGGCCTCACCGTGAAGCACCAGTTCCGATTACTGAACGAATACATAAGCTGAAGTGACGTTCGCCGCCTGCGCCTGCTGCGGGACCTGGCCCGGCTCGGCACCATCGCAGCCGTCGCCGAGGCGCACACCTACACGCCGTCCGCCGTCTCCCAGCAACTCGCCGCGCTGCAACGGGAGGCCGGCGTCGCGCTCCTGGCAGGGCGCGGGCGACCACCCGGCGGTGGCCGCCTGCATCACGGCGCTCCGGGCCGCCAGCCGCGACCACCGTGATCTACCTGCTCATGGAAACCCTGGTGCCGATAACTCTCGGTGATAGTCACCCTTGAAAGCCTGTTGTCACCAGGCGTAACGGCCTTGACGACGCCCGGCGCAAGGGCGCTGCCGGCCCAGCCGCCTCACCAGCAGAAATCCGTGAAGCAAGACCAGGCCGGAACACTCCTTCACCCGCCTTTGCTTTGCAGCCATATACGCAACCGTAACCGTACGTTGCCGTTGCGTCCGTGGCTGCAAAGCAAAGGCGGACCGGGTGGATGACATCGGGCGGACCTGCCGTCACTCAACGTGACCACAGTTGACCCTCACCTGGCAGTCGCCGCAGCGGGTGGGAGGAAGAGGTGCCCGTGCCAGGCACCGCGCACGGTACGCGTACCGACGGTCGCCCAGGCGGCGAGCAGCAGCCCGTACAGCAGCACGGCGAGGGTCGTCAGCATGGCCGAACCGGATCGGGCGGCCAGGCCGGTGACGCCGGTGACCAGGGTGCCGACGGGGAAGGTGAAACTCCACCAGGTGAGCGAGAAGGGCAGCCCGGCACGCGCGGTGCGCACGGTGATCGAGGCCGCCAGGGCCAGCCAGAGCAGGGCGAACCCCATGGCCGGTACGCCGTAGAGCACGGCGAACATCTGCGCGCCGGCCGCGTACGGATCGGGCAGGACACCGTCGGCGGCCCGGCCGAGCAGATGCGCGGCGGTGATCGACTGGCCCAGCGGTCCCAGCACGATCCACAGCGTGGGAACCATCCGCGCGGCACCGACCCGATGCGTGACCAGCCGCGACCACAGCTGCGGCAGGATGATCACGGTGGCGGCCAGGCTGATGCCGAACATCGCGTAGCAGGCGATGACCATGTCGAGCCGGGCCTGCCCGGCCGGCAGGTGCGGCACGAGCAGCGCCCCGTTGGCGGCCGACACCATCGGCGGGACCACCGGCATCAGCCAGCCGCCGAACGCGGCGTCCGGCCCGATCCGGTGCCGGGTCATCATCAGGTACGGGATGGCCACCGCGGTCAGCAGGCCCAGCCCGGTCCCGGCGCTCCACAGCACCAGGTCGATCGTGACGGCGGCGGACTCGCCGATCCAGGCCGAGCCGAGCAGCAGCGCACCGCCGCCGACGGTCATCAGCGCCATCGGTGGCGCGCCCCAGAACTGCGCCATGACCGGGTCGGCCGCGTACCCGAACGCGGTGTCCCGGTGCCGGCGCAGATGCACCGCCCAGGCCACAACCAGCGTCACCAGCAGCAGCGCCGCCGCCACCCAGACCAGGGTTGCGGCGAACCGCAGCCCCGGCAGCCGCACCGGCAGGCCAGCGGCGGCGGTGGCCACGATGCCGGTGCCCATCACCGAGGCGAACCAGTTCGGCCCGAGGTATGCGAACACGTCGCGCGGACGTGCCAGCGCCGACAGCGGCGCCGGCGGCCCGGCGGCCTCGGGTGGACGGGTAGGAAGCGTGGGCGGGTGGCGCAGGCTGTTCACGCGATCAACTGTCGGGTCGCGCGGACCGATCCGGTAGGCGGTGATCTCGTACCGAGCCATAACCTGCTCTTATGCCTCTGCCGCCGCAGGTGACCGACCTGACCAGCTTCGACCTGCTGCTGTCGGTCGCCCGCCTCGGCAGCATCGGACAGGCCGCCACGGAACACCGCATCTCCCAGCCAGCGGCCAGCGCCCGGCTCCGCTACCTGGAACGCCGCCTCGGCCTCACCCTGCTGCAGCGCACCCCGCGCGGCTCCGTCCTCACCCCCACCGGAGCGCTGATCGCCGACTGGGCGCGCGGCGTCGTGGACGCCGCCGATTCGCTCGCCGCCGC
This sequence comes from Micromonospora sp. NPDC048999, assembly GCF_040649295.1. Lineage (NCBI taxonomy): Bacteria > Bacillati > Actinomycetota > Actinomycetes > Micromonosporales > Micromonosporaceae > Micromonospora > Micromonospora sp. NPDC048999. Next base: position 123,834 of record NZ_JBEZFI010000001.1, read on the forward strand.
CGTCCAGACCCTGCGCAGCTCGCACGAGAGCCGGCTCGCCGTCGCCGCCAGCCAGACCATCGCCGAGTACCTGCTGCCGGCCTGGCTCGTGGCGCTGCGCGCCCGGCAGCCGGAGCTCATCGTCACCCTGCAGGCCGCCAACTCCACGGAGGTGGCCGCCCGGCTGCTCGCCGGGAACGCCGACCTCGGCTTCGTCGAAGGTCCCGACCTGCCACCCGGCCTGGACGCGGACACCGTCACCACGGACCGGCTCACCGTCGTCGTCGCCCCCGCCCACCCGTGGGCCCGCCGGCGACGCAGCGTCACCCCGACCGAGCTCGCCGCCACCCCGCTGGTGTCCCGGGAGGCCGGCTCCGGCACCCGCCGCGCGTTGGAGGCCGCCCTACGCGAGCACGACATCTACGCGCTCGCCGCCCCGCTGCTCGAACTCTCCTCGACCACGGCGATCAAGCACGCCGTCGCCGCCGGCAGCGGGCCGGCCGTACTCAGCTCGCTGGCGGTCAGCACCGAACTCGCGGCCGGCACCCTGGCCCCCGTACCCGTCAGCGGCCTCGCCCTGCACCGCCAGCTCCGCGCGGCCTGGCCGGCCGGCCAGCAGCTCACCGGCCCCGCCCGCGACCTCCACGCGATCGCCCGCCGGCACCGATAGCGGTTAGTCATCGCTCGAACGGAGACGCGGGCAGGTGTGGCCGGGGTGGCGCTTCGGTGTTCGCATCGATGACGTCGATCTGCCTTCGCACAACGGTGGGCGCCGCGAGCCGGGCGAGCTGCCAGCCGAGAAACCCCACCGCGATGACGAGCGACACCGCCGCCAGACCGAACAGCCAGGTACGGAGAAGCACCCACCGGTCGGCGGGACGACGCGGTGGCGGATCTCCTGCCCAGAGGGGCCCCATCACAGCCATGACAGCACCTCCTGGGCCACGGTGGTGGCCGACTCGACCACGGCTGCGTCCGTCGCACCGACAGCTTCGTACCGGACATGAACGAGATAGGTGCCAAGGCAGGCGGTGAAGTTGATGACCTGGCCCGTGACGGGGTCGCCCGAGACGGTATAGACAGCGCCGTCACCGAGCGCGACCCGGTGGTTCGTCCGGTTGAGGGCCATCGGGAGCGACCCGTCACGGTCGATGCACCGTGGGCCGTGGCCGTCGTGCCGGCCGAAGCGGACCAACGCCACCCACAGCGAAGCCCGCGCTCCATCCAGCACGTACGCACTCTCGGCCAGGCAGGTGTTCGAGCGGGTGCCGGGCACGCTCTGCTCCGCACCCTCGCTCCGGAGCGGCCCGTGCCCGGGCACGAGAAGGTCGAAGACCTCGGGTCGGATGAGTTGACACACGGCAGGCGGCTCGGACGGGTCGACCGTCGCTTTCCTCCAGCCCTGCTGCAGGCCGACCGCAGCGGCGACCAGGATGCAGACGGCCAGCACCGAAAATCGACTCCGGCTCCCCAAGTTCACGCCGTCAGTCTCGTTGAGCCAGACAAGGCAGGTCTATCCGCCGACTTCGACCAGTAGCTGGAGGTATTCAGAGCTGTTCGGGAGGTCGCGGCCGAGCACAAGGGACGACAAAGCGTTGGGTAGCGTGCTCGACGTGCGGGAGCAGACGGGCGACGGACGGCAGATGTTCGGGTCGGCTCATGAGCGGCCCGACAGCCGGGACGCATCGGTGATCGACCTGGGCACGATGTGGGAGCAGCCCGCACAGCCAGAGCCGGACCGGCAACGGCACGGCTGGCAGGCGCTTCGATCGAAGCGGCTCCCGCTGCTGCTGGTCCTGGCTCTCCTCCTCGGTGCGGCGGCCGTGACGGGTGTCGGCACCTACCGGTGGCAGGCCCGGCAACAGCGCCTGGCCGATGAGTCGGTCGCTTCCGTGTTCGTCCTCCCGCAGACCGAGATAACCGGCGCCGAGCGGGACGGGTCGCTGGCCAGGATCAAGTCATCGGTGATCGTGGTGAACTCCGGACCGCTGCCGGTGGAGGTCACCGACATCCGCACCTCGACGGACAACCTCACTCTCCGCGCGGTCGACCCCGATCTCGTACGCCCGGGGGTGCGATGGTTCACCGTCTGGGTGACGGTCAACTGCACCACGGCGGTACCGAACGAGACGGTCCCGGTGGTGATAACGGTCCGCCCCGCTGACGGGAATTCGCGCGACATCACCTTCCAGGTGCCGCCCCGCCCATGGGAGTACGCGTTCGAGTCGATGTGTCTGCCACCCCCCGGGTTCCGTGGTGTGCGGGTGCCGAATCAGTAGCTGACCAGGGTTTCCGCCCACCCGTGAGCGGGGACCCGGCTCGGGAGGGGCGGACAGCGCCCCGGTTCGCCACAACGACAGGGAGCCGACATGAGCTTCACCGAGCGGGCGAAGGACAAAATCGAGAAGCTGGCCGGCCCGGCACGGGCGCGCACGGGCGACATGGCCCAGAACGAGCGGTCGGAAACGGAACGCGTGACGCGGCAGGATGAGATCCGAGGCAAGCGGCCCGGCGAGCACGTCCAGGAGGACACCCGAGGCGTCCCGGACGACTTCACCAGATGATCCTCTTGCCGCCTCAGACCAGGCGCCGGATGCGCACCGGGATCCACCGGTGCGAGCCGTCGGCGTAGTGGAACTTCTCGTCACCGGCCCGCAGGACGCACACCGCACCCAGCCAAGGAAGCGCCGGTGCAGCGCGCCGGCGGGCAGCCAGTGCAGATCCTCCGACGCCCGGACGAACTGCGCACCCAGGTACACCGCGAGGGAGACGGGCGCGTCCGCGTACTCCGCCAGCAGCTCACGCCGCCGGGTCGCGCGCGGCCACGGCCCGCCGCAGCCGCCGCAGGTCCAGACCGGCAACACCGGCCCGTGCGTGCTCACCGGCCACCGCCGGGCTCTTCGCTCATTTGCCCTCCCGTCGGCCAGTGGTCGCGGCGGATCGGGATGCGGTGGCGGACGTGGCAGGGCAGGTCACCTCCACACCGGCAGGCCCACCGCCACCTCCGCCAGCACCAGACCGGCCGGTGCCGCCGAGCAAGCGTGAGCGCGACCGCGACCAGGTACTCCTCGTACGACACGCGCCGCATCCGATCCCCTCACTGTGGATTCAACGGGACGCGGCAATCAGGCGAGGGCGCAGCGGTCCCGCCACATCCCGTGAGGCTGAATTTACGCAGCGTGGCGAGGCGAAATGGGTACGGTTCCTACCCGTTGATCAGGCGACGAGGCCGACCTTGAGCGCGAGGTCATGGACGTCGTTCCGCACCGAGCGTGGCCCATCCAACAGGTCGAGAGTGATCTGTCGGGCGTACCCGTTGAAGCGGATCGTCTCCGGCGCCGACTCGTACGCCCGCCGGAGCGTCGCCACGGCGGCCTCGCTGTCGCCCCTGCCATGGTGGCCTCGCGCGGCCTCGATCAGGTGCCGAGCACGCCGGGGCCGGGACGGGATCGCGGCGGGGTCGACGCCGTTGGCCTGGCGCACGGCCTCGCCAGATTTCTGCAACTCGACGGCGATCGTCACGCCGTGAGCGCCCATGATGACCCGCGAGAACGAGGTCTGCGGCTGGTAGAAGTCGGCCGGCAGGCGCTGCGCCACCCGATCCGCCAGGTCCCAGTAGCGCCAGGCACGCCCCTCCTCACCGGACCGGGCGGCGGTGTACGCGGCCTCGAAGTGCAAGGCACCCCAGAGCGCCAGCAGGTTCGGGTGCGCGTCGGCCGTACGCGGTTCGAGCGCCGACACCACGTCGAGCGTCACCGCCATCGCGGTGTCCCAGTCCCCCGCCTCTCGATGTAGCTGACACAGGAACCAGCCGGCACGAGCCAACGCCTCCGGGTCAGCCGACTCCTGGGCCGCAATCATGGCCCGGTCGGCGACCCGCCACAGCACCTCGGCGGCAGGCTGATAGGCGAGGAACATCTGGGCCAGGCCTAACACCTCGGCCAGCACCGCCTGCGCCCGCCGACGGTCGTCCCCTTCGTACGCCAACACGGCTCGCTGCGCGTCCCGAATCAGATCGGGCAATAGCGTGCCGAGCACGGTCCGGTGGTCCGACGACTGATGCCGGGCCCGCCAGGCAGCGGTCACCCGCTCGCGAATCTGCGCCAACGGCTGCGGCTGCAACCCGTCGGACAGCGGGATGCGGTTCACGGCGTCACGGACGGCGGCCAGCGCGGGATGCTCCGGCCCGTTCACCGCCGCCGACCGGTCGCCCAACTCCCCGACCAGGGCGGACACGTCCACCTTTAACGCACGGGCGATCCGGTCGAGCATGTGTACGCGTGGCGGCAGGAGGCGGTCGTTCTCGACGGCCTTGACCCACTCGGCGCTGCGGCCTACGAGGCCGCCGAGCACGGCACGGGTCTTCCCCAAACGCTCGCGGTAGAGCTTGAGACGCTGCCCGAAGGTCAGCTCCGGCATTGGGTCCATTCCGGACCTCCTCGTAGCACTCCTACCGCCGACCATCCGACCACCGTCCTGCTCACGGTAGCCCTGATCGGCCGGTGTCGGTACAGCGACGTGCTGGACATACTGTCGCGGTGAACGAGCAGAGCAGCGCAGCCAAGAACCGCTACCTGGTTCTCCACGACTACGGCATGGGCGGCCTGTGGTGGTGGGTCTGGGCGCGGTCAGCGGAGGAGATCCTCGACGCTGTCGCAGAGGTCGAGGTCGTCACCGATGACGCGGTCGTGCATTCCATGGGCTCAGATGAGCTTGACGAGGTCGACCTCGACGCGCTGCCCGACAGCCCGCTCGCGGATCTCCATGAACAGCGTCTGGCTCATCGTGACCTCCCCGGCTACGGCGTTCTCGCAAACCGCTATCGGGTCTATCTCCGTGACGCGTCCCCGGACTATGACGGCGTCGTGTACCTCGCGGAGCTGGGACCAGACGGCCGCCGCCTGCGCGAGGTCGAGCAACGCCTCGACGGTGACTCTCTCCGGACCGATGACTGGCCGTTCAATTCGCCCATCGACCTACGCGATCCCCAGTACGTTCCGATGCAGATCAGTGCCGAGGCGTTCGAGGACGCCTGGAGACGCGCGCGACCCGACCCGGACGCCTTGTAGCAACACCGACGGTCCGTCGCTGGCTGTTCACCTGCCTCCCAGCCATCCCTCTGCCTCGCCTCGGCTGGCACGAATAATCCGGTCGCTGGGCCGCATCTGCCCGCTACGGTCCGCCAAATGCGACTGGAGAGGATCACCCCGAAGAACTACGAGGCGGCGCTGGCGCTGTCGGTGCGCCCCGATCAGGAGGACCTGGTCGAGCCGGTGGTCAAGTCGCTGGCCGAGGCGTACGTCTTCCCCGACAACGCTTGGCCAAGGCTGATCTACGACGGCGACCGGCTGGTCGGCTTTCTGATGGCCTTCCTCGACATCCCGTGGAATCCCGACCGTGATCCCGACGACCTACGCTCCGGCCTATGGCGGCTGAACATCGCGGCCGATGCTCAGGGAAACGGCTACGGCCGGTTCGCCGTCGAGGCCGTGTGCGCGCAGATCCGCGCCCGCGGCGGCACACGCGCATATGTCACCTGGGAGCCCCGCGCCGGAGGGCCAGAGACGTTCTACTTGAAACTGGGCTTCCGGAGAACAGGCGAGCACAGTGGTGGCCAGACTGTCGGCGTGCTGGACCTTTGAAGATACGTCGCGGTGGAACGGGCTGGGGGCCTCGGCATCACGTCAGCCATCGATTTGGCTGCCAGGAGCTGGAGGCCTCCCCGGAATGGGGCTGCATCGTCACGCTTCAAACGTACCGAGGTCGTCGCCGCCTCGCCGCCCAATCTGCACCCGCCGCCACCCGGCGGGATCTTGATACATTCACCCTTCGCTTTGAACCGACAAGGGGATGTCCATGTCCGACACAGGGGCCGGATTTCTGATGTTCGCCGGCTTGGCTGCTCGCTTGGCTGCTCAGGGCGACACGGACTCTCGCTAGCAGAGCTCAAGGGCCGGTTCGTACATTTCCGCTGGAAGTTAGAGCCCCGGCTTTCCGACCTGGCACGTTACCCAGGAGATGCCCACTGACCTGGGGAAAGGCCTTCCGCCAGTTTCCGGCATCTTCCGCCGTTACTCGCGCTCAGTTGTGCCCGATCTGTGCCCGGCCCTGCACCTATGGACCCGCCATCTTGTCTGGTCCCGCTGAGTCCAGCCACCACCCATCGTCCCTCAGGGTCTGGGGGCGCATCGGGGGACGATCGAGACTGACTACACCTCGAAGCCGTCCAGACTCCCTTGCATGATCCGTGCCGCTGGAATGGCTTTTCGCGCACCACCACCTGTTCGGTGCACTGGCCGCTTCCCGGGCAAATGTTAACGCTTCCTCACATAGCCTCCGGATCGGAGGATTTCTCACTTAGCCGTCATAGGCTGCGGAAGGAGCATCATGCGAAGGAAACGGATCGGCGGGCTGGCCGTGTTAGCGGCTACTGCCGTGCTGGCCGCCGCTGGACCACCCATCCTTGAGCCTGTCTTCGCCGATGACGGGCCCCGGCATGACGGGGACCACGGCCCGCCGCCCACCCGTGGCCGGGCAGGTGCAGCGGAGGGCCTGGGGCAGCTGAGCGGGCTGCTGCCCAGGGACAAGCTGACCTTGGGGAGCGCGATCCAGGTCGATCTGAGCAAGGAGTCGGTGCGGCTACCGCTGTACCCGGGCAGAGGCCCCGACGGCGAAACGGTGTGGTTCATTCTGATGGACGCCTCCGATGAGGGGTTGGCTAATGACCTGGGCGTGAACTTCGCGCCCAAGCTGGCCAACCTCGCCATTGGCTGCAGGGAGTGCGTGCAGACGGTGACCCTCGACGCGCCCACACCGCAGGAGAATCGGTTCGGACCGGCGGTGGTCAACTTCCAGGGGGTGCCGGACTTCAGCCCGACCCGCGTCGCGGAGCCGGGGCCCAACGGCTTCCCGCTCGCCGAGTTCCAGCCCGGGGCGGTGGCCAACGAAGGCTACAGTCCGTTCATCCGTATCAAGGGATCCAACGTCGTCTACAACGCCCCGATCGTGGCCACCGGCGACGGCCCCGACTTCGACGTCAAGCACCACACCGACACGGGCGACCGGGTCCTGGGCGTGCACATCGCGCCCCCCTCACCGCCCGGCCAGTTCAACGAGTCGTGGGTCGACATGCTGTTCGTCAAGGGCTTCGACGCCGGCCAGCCGATCCTCTACCTCAGCACCGACGCCGGTCAGCCGCTGACCGCGGTGCTGGAGCGCTCGACCTTCGTACCCGCGCTGGACAGGGCGTCCTTCAACGGGGGTGACGATTTCCTCGGCTCCGCCCGCGAGCGGCTGTTCGGCTTTATCAACGGCCAAACCGGCGCCGACAACCCCGAGGCGCAAGGCTTCGTCCACCTGACCGAAGACGGGCACATCTCCCAGGACGCCCGCGCCGACAACGAGCGCCTGATCAACGCGCTGCGCAACGGCGGTGACCTGCTCAACGTGTTCGGCGACTTCCCGACCCTGGCCGACCCGCGTCATTCCCACGCCTACAGCCCCCTGTGGGACGCGCAGCTCGGGCTGTGGACCGAGAAGGCCGTCGAGCAGGGGCTCAACACCCGCCAAACCGATGAGGTCGAGGTCTTCAACCTGGCAGCCACCCGACCCGACCTGCTGACCGGCGTCGACCCGGCCACCGGCGAGCCCACACCCTACGGCTCGGTCGGCGTCGACATCAACTGCGCGGTCATCGGCTTCACCGCCGAGGCACCCACCGCCAACCTCGCAGAACCGGCCCCCAAGTCGCAGTTCCCACCCAGATAACCGGCACACCACCAGCCAGCTGCCACGGCGGGCCCCCTCCGGGGCCCGCCGTGCGCTTCGCCACGTGTGCGGGGCAGCGGTGACCGGATTCGCAAAACCGACGACCCCTCGCTTACGAGCTCTGTGCGCATCGTCCGGTGAGGTCCGTCCGTATCCGCGACCTCGGACGGCTGTCCGGGCCAGCCCGCCGACGGCCGTCCTCGTCCCAGACGGTTGCTAATGAGAGCTACCGGGTCGGTTGCGGCAGACTCGGCTCCGGTAGCCGCTGGCGGGTGAGCACTCGCGGTTGCAGGACGCATCGCAGTCCTAGTGACAGATCGTGCCCCTGCCGGTGGTCGGGAGACGAAACCGCTGATGGGATGTCGTGCCCGCCGCCGTCGGCGTGAGCACCTGTTCATTCGCTCGCGGAAGTTCTCCCGGACGCTGCCAGGCAGTTGGCCCGACTGTGGACTTGTACTTTCCTGCTGCACAAGATCGAAAAAGGCCGTCTCCGGCTGGCGGAAACGGCCTTTGAACTGGGTGGAGCTGAGGGGATTTGAACCCCTGACCCCCTCGATGCGAACGAGGTGCGCTACCGGTCTGCGCCACAGCCCCTCCGCTGGCGTGCCAGCGTCGGTCCCACCCGGCTTCCACCGGGCGGGCCGGCGCCAAGGTTAACAGGTCCACCACCCCCAACGCGAACTGCCCCACCGGGCGCGGAGATCTTGGCAGGAAAAGGCCACCAGAGGGGCCCAAACCTTCCAAGATCTCGAAACCCAGCCCCGAGAGGGCTTAGGCGCCGCGGCCGGACTGGTAGGGGCGGCCGCGGAGGCCGCCAGCGCGGCGGTAGGAGACCGAGCCGCCGCTTGCCGCCCGGGGCAGGTCGGCGGGGAGGTCCAGGCCCATCGCCGTACGCCGGACCGCCTCGCGCTGGGCGGCCAGCCGGCGCTGCGCCTCCCGGCGGGCCGCGGCGCGCCGCGCCTGTTCGCGACGGACCTCGGCCTGGCGGGCGGCGAGCCAGGCCGCCTCCCGGGCCTCCGCGCGCCGCCGCCGACGGTCGGCCAAGGCCAGCTTCCGCAGGTGCATGACGTACGTCACGAGCAGGGTGCCGGTCACCGAGACGCTGATCCAGAACCCGGGGCCGACCAGCACCACGCCGATCAACTCGACGAAGTTGAGCAGCAGCAGCGCGGCCAGCACCCGTCGCCGGCGGTAGATCGCCGGGGTGTGGTGACGGCGCTTCGGCGGGTTCCGTCGACGGGACCGGGCCGGGGCGGGCGGCACCGACCGCAGCCGGCCCGACCGGCGGGCGGCGGGCGGCGCGGAGACGGGCGGAGACAGACCCTTCGTGTCAGCGTCTTCACTCAGGGTGACAACGAGGGAGCGGGGTGCCCGGACCGGTCGTCGTCCGGGCACGGTGCGACGCCGACGGCGGCGCTGAAGCACCCGCGCCGTCGACTGCGCCCGCTCCGCCACCAGCCGCTCGGTGGCGTCGTACCGGCGGACCAGCGCCGGCGCGAGGGCGAGCAGGCCGGCGGCGGCGAGGACGGCGAGGAGCACCGAGGTCGGCACCCTCACCCCTCCCGTCACCAGATTCGGGCCCGCGCCGCTCGACCGCACCTTGTTCCGTCGTCCGTCGTTTACGGCGCAGATCGTGCGGTCGCGCAGCGCTTGCCACAGCTTGCAGTTACTTGAGGTTACGGGCCGTCGACAAGGTTGGCCGTACGCCGCGCCGGGCGGGGCGGGTGGGACGCTTCACCTGCGGCTGTCACGTACGCGGTGCCAGCGGGCCAGCAGCCCGCCCTCGGCGACCACTTCCTCACTGGTCATCGCGTATCCGATGTGGTCCCGCCAGGTGCCGTCGATGTGCATGTAGCGGACGTGGTAGGCCTCCTCGCGGAAGCCCAGCTTCTCCACCACCCGCCGGGACGGCTTGTTCTCCGGCCGGATGTTCACCTCGATCCGGTGCAGCCCGCCTGGGCCGAACGCGTGGTCCACGGCCAGCGCGACCGCGGTGGGGATCACGCCGCGACCGGCCACTCGGGAGTCCACCCAGTAGCCGACGTACCCGGAGCAGAACGCCCGGCGGACGATGCTGCCCACGTTGAGGTGGCCGACCAGCCGTTCCTGCCCCTCCTCGCGCAGGCAGACGGCGAACGGCATCCCGTCGCCGGTACGCGCCGACCGGCGCTGGTCGGCGTGGACGAAGCGGAAGGCGGTGGGCGAGTTCAGCTCGTCCCAACTACCGGGCAGGTAGGACTCCCATGGGGACAGCCAGGCCCGGTTGGCGCGCCGGATCTCCGACCAGGCCGCCGCGTCGGAGCGCCGGTAGGGCCGCAGCACCACCGAACCGTCCACCAGCACCGTCGGCCAACCGGGCGGCCGTCGAAACAGACTCACCGACGCCGGTCCAGCAGCAGCACGTCCACAGTCGACCCGGCGGCCGCGGTGGTGACCCGCTCGCCGAGGACCAGCAGGCCGTTCGCCTCGGCCAGGCCGGCGAGGGTGAACGGCCCACCGGCCAGCGGCTGGACGGTGTACCCGCCGCCGCGCCGCTCGGCCACATGCGCGGGGCGGAACTCGCGCAGCCCACCGGGGGACGAGACCGTCTCCAGCAGGTGCGCCCGGACACTGGGCCGGAACACCGGCTCGGCGCCGGCCAGCAGCGCGATGGCCGGGCGGGCCAGCACCTCGAAGCCGATCAGGGCCGCGCCGGGCTCACCGGGTAGACACACCACCGGCACCTCCTCGGCGCCGACCGTACCGAATCCGAGGGCCGTTCCGGGATAGAGGGCCACCTCTGTGAAGGTCACCGGCCCGGCCCGGCCGCCCTCGCGGCGGGACAGGATCCGGCGGACCATGTCGCCGGGCCCGGTGCCGATGCCGCCGGTGGTGATGATCAGGTCGGCCCGCAACGTCTGGTCCTCCAGCAGGCCGCGCAGCGCCTCCGGGTCGTCGTCGCAGATCCCCACCCTGTACGCGAGCGCGCCCGCCTCGGCGGCGGCGGCGGTCAGCGCATGCGAGTTGGTGTCCACCACCTGGCCGGGCTGGCTGCCCCGGCCGACGTCGACCAGTTCGTCACCGGTGGCCACGACGACCACCCGCGGGCTGGGCCGGACCACCACGTGCCCGATGCCGGTGGCGGCGAAGACGGCGACCAGGGCCGGCGAGACGTACGTGCCGGCGCGGGCGAGCAGGGCACCCGCGGGTAGTTCCTCACCGGCGCGGCGGACGCCGTACCCGCGCTTGGGGGCGCGGAAGATCTCCACCGCGGCCATGCCCTGGTCGGTCCACTCCACGGGCACGACCACGTCGGCGGCGATCGGCAACGGCGCGCCGGCCGCCACCGAGAAACACGAGCCGGGGGTGAGCCGGACCGGGCGCCAACTCGCCGCGCCCAGGTCGCCGACCACGTTGAGCCGGATGCTGCGACCACCGGGCGTGCCGGAGGGGGCCGGGACGTAGCCCGGGCCCCGGCCCCCTCCGGAGATGTCCTCCCAGCGCGCGGCGTACCCGTCCATCGCCGCCTGGTCGAAGGCGGGGTACGAGTGCGGTGCGACGACATCCTCGGCGAGGACGTTGCCGTACGCCTGGGTGAGGTCGAGGTCGAGCGGAGGCAGCGCGCGTAACCTGCGCAGCACGCTGCCCAGGTAGTCGGCGAGCGGCATCAACTCGTTCGCGGCCGCCTCGGCGTCGGCCGTCGCGGTCATCTACCGGGACCGCCCGACACGTCGGAGTTGACGAACTCGGCCAGCCACTTGCGGAACTCGGCGCCCAGGTCGTCGCGCTCGGCGGCGATCTGGACGACGGTCTGCAGGTAGCCGAGCGGCATGCCGGTGTCGTAGCGGGTGCCCCGGTAGACGATGGCGTGCACCGGCACCCCCTCGTTACGCAGCAGCTCCATCGCGTCGGTCAGCTGGATCTCCCCGCCGCTGCCCGGCTGCGTACGCCGGATCGCGTCGAAGATCCGCGGCGGCAGCACGTACCGGCCGAGGACGGCGAGGTTGCTCGGGGCGTCCTCCGGCTTCGGCTTCTCCACCATGCCGGTGACCTTGACGACGTCGGCGATGTCGTTGAACTCCGGCTCGGCCGGCTCGACCGAGGCGATGCCGTACCGCTTGGTCTCGGCCGGGTCGACCTCGAAGAACGCCAGTACGACGCCGCCGGTGCGGGCCTGCAGCTCCAGCATCGCCGGCAGCAGCGGCTCGTCCATCTTGACGAACTCGTCACCGAGCAGCACCGCGAAGGGCTGGTCGCCGACGTGCGACTCGGCGTACCCGACCGCGTGGCCGAGGCCGAGCTGCTCGGGCTGCCGGCAGGTGTAGATCTCGGCCAGCTCACTCGGGCGGCGCACCGCGGCCAGCACCTCGGGCTTGCTCTCGAGCCGGGCCTCCAGATCGGGACGACGATCGAAGTGGTCCACCATTGAGGTCTTCCCGCGCCCGGTGATCAGCAGTACGTCGCTGATGCCGGCCTGGGTGGCCTCCTCGACGATGTACTGCAGCACCGGCCGGTCGACGACCGGGAGCAGTTCCTTCGGGACCGCCTTGGTGGCCGGCAGGAACCGGGTGGCCAAGCCGGCAGCCGGGATGACCGCCTTCACCGCGCGGGCACGGCCGGTCGCGGCCGTCGCTGAGGGATTCGCTGAGTGCTCCGACATGTCGCGAGACTATCGGCCACGGCTCTGCCGCGGCGGGTGAGGACCAGAAGACGCGCCGCCCTGCCCCGCACTCGCGGCGTCCGCCGCGCCGGCCCGGGGCAGGCCGTCGGGTGGGCTGACCGCCCCGGCCACCACCGGAATCTCCTGGGTGGGCGTCGAGTCGGGTGCCGGGGCCAGCCGGTAGCTGTCCCGCCCTGCGGACTTCGCCGCGTAGAGGGCGTCGTCGGCGGCGTCGAGCACCTGCTGGCCGGTGGCGGCGTGGTCGGGATAGACGGCGACGCCGATGGAGACCGTCACCGGCACCCGGACCGGCCCCGAGTGCCCGTTCACCGGCACCGGTTGGTCCCGCACCACCGCGCCGAGCCGCTCGGCGACGATGGCCGCGCCGCGCGCGTCGGTCTCCGGCAGCAGCACCACGAACTCCTCCCCACCCTGCCGGAACGCCAGGTCCACCTCGCGAATCTCGCCGCGCACCCGGCGGGCGAACTCCACGAGCACCGCGTCCCCGGCGGCGTGCCCCCAGGTGTCGTTGACGTCCTTGAACCGGTCCAGGTCGAGGGCGAGGACGCTGAGCATCCGGCCGAACCGGTTCGCCCGCTCCACCTCCCGCCGGATCGACTCGCGGAGGTAGCGGTAGTTCCACAGCCCGGTCAGCGGGTCGGTCAGAGAGAGTCGCTGCGCCTCCTCGTGCACCCGGACGTTCTCCACCGCCACCGCCGCATGCCCGGCGAATGTCCGCAGGGTGATCAGGTCGTCGTCGTCGAACTCGTCCGCGCCGAGCCGGTCGTAGAGGGCCAGCACGCCGAGCGCCCCGGACGACGGCTCCAGGTCGCGGGGCGGCGGGTCCAGGTCGTCGGCCGGCGGGTGGCCGGGCCGGGCCGGGCCGGCGCGCCCGCCCAGGTCCGCCGTCCCGGGCGCGGCGAACGGCACCGCGATGTACGTCTCGCAGGTCGGCTCCCCGGTCGGGGCGTCCGCCGGCGCCCGGCCGCACAGCGGCTCCCCGGTGGCGGCCACCGTGCCGATCACCCCGGTGCCGACCGGCACCCGCAGCGTCGCCGGGTCGGACCCGTCGGCGGTGGGCCAGCGTCCGTCCAGCCCCTCGACACACCGGCCGACGAGCACCCCGTCGCCGTCGAGCAGCAGCACCGCGCCGGCCCGGGCGCCGGTGGCGGCGATCGCGCTGTGCAGGATCACCCGCAGGATGCGTTGCAGGTCGTGGGTGCTGGCCAGGGTGTCGCCGAGCACCGCCAGGTGGCCGCGCAACTGGTCCCGGCTGCTGGTCAGGGCGGCCACGTAGCTGCCGGTTTCCCGGGTCATCCGGTTGAACTCCCTGGCCAGTCGGCCGATCTCGTCCCGGCTGCGGACCGGCACCCGGGCGGTCAGGTCGCCGTGCGCCACCCGGTCCACCGCCCCGGCCAACTCCATCAGGGGCCGGGTGGTCACCCGGGCCAGCCGCCCGGCGGCCAGCACGGCCAGCGCCGCGGCGAGCAGCACCGCGCCGACCAGGACGACGTACAGGGCCGGCGGGCGTTCGCCGGGGACCGAGAGGACCAGCGGCAGCGGCTGCCCCGGGGACGGGCCGAGCCGGCGGACGTACCGGCCGTCGCCGGTCTCGGTGACCCGGTCGGTGCCGGCGGGATCGTCCAGGAGGGTGACCGCGACGCCGGTCACCGCGGCGAGCCGCGCCACGAAGGCCGGGTCGACGGGCTGGGCGGCGGCGACCGTGCCCAGGTCGGCGCCGGTGGCGTCGCGGAGCTGAACCGTGGCGGCGAGCGCGCGGACCGGACCGGCGGCCGGCGGAGCGTCGGCGCAGTCCTGCCAGGGCCCGTCCGGGCCACCCGGGGTGGCGTAGCTGGTCCGGCCGGCGGTGTCGGTGATCAGCACGGCGGCGGCCAGGCCGCGCGCCACCACCTGGTCGGCCGCGCGGGGCCGGGCGGGGGCGTCGGTGACCAGCGCGACCGCGTCGGCCGCCGCGCGCAACTGCTGGCAGAGGGCGTCCACCGAGGTACGCACCCCGGCGGCGGCCAGGCCCAGCCGCTCGGTGGCCCGGCTGCGGTCGACGGCCGACATCATCGATCCGACGAAGAAGGCGCCGAGCAGGACGGGGCCGAGCACCACCGCGAGGAAGGCCGCCGTCAACCGCCCGCGTAGCGTCAAGCCTTCTCCCCGGAAGTTCTGCGCTTCTTGCTGCGATGCTGACACAGAGCGACGGGGAGGCAAGCATGGCGTCAGGAGTGTTGCGTGCCGGAATTTTCGGATGAAGCGGATGTGACGCATGCTGCGAAACGGGAGTTGCGCGTCGCGTTGCTCGCCCACCGTCGCTCGCTGTCCGCTTCCCGGCGGGCGGAGGCGGCGGCGCGCGTCCAGGCCGAGCTGGTCACCCTGGTACGCCGGCTCCGCCCGGCCCGGATGACCGGGTACGTGCCGGTCGGCTCGGAGCCGGGCGGGAGCGACCTGCCGGAGGTGCTGCGGGCGGCGCTCCCGCCGGAGGCGGAGCTGCTGCTGCCGGTGCTCCGCGACGACCTGGACCTGGACTGGGCGGGGTACGCGGGCGCGGCGTCGCTGCACGCGGCCGGGCGGGGGCTGCGGGAGCCGACCGGGCCCCGGCTGGGGCGTGCCGCCGTGGCGGCCGCCGAGCTGGTGATCGTCCCGGCCCTGGCCGTGGACCACGGGGGGCGGCGACTCGGGCGGGGCGGCGGCTCGTACGACCGGGTGCTGGCCCGGGTGCCCGAGTCGGCCCTGACGGTGGCCCTGCTGCACGACGGAGAGCTGGTCGAGGCGGTGCCGGCGCAGCCGCACGACCGCCCGGTACGCGCCGTCATCACCCCCACCGACGGCCTCCGTACGCTGACCCGGGAACCGGTTGTCTGACTCCGCACTTCCGCTGGACGAACCCGGGTTCCATGACGCACCATTGGCACTCGATTACGTCGAGTGCCAACCGGCCGTGCCAGATCCGGAGGAGAACGTGCCTACGTACCAGTACGCCTGCACCGCGTGCGGCCACCAACTCGAGGCGGTGCAGTCCTTCAGCGACGAGCCGCTGACCGAGTGCCCCGCGTGTGAGGGGCGGCTGCGCAAGGTCTTCAACTCGGTCGGCGTCGTGTTCAAGGGCTCCGGCTTCTACCGCACCGACTCACGTTCCTCCGGCTCCGAGAGCAAGACGGACACCGCGAGCAAGCCGGCCAAGTCGGAGTCGTCGTCGACGAGCAACTCGTCGAACGGGTCGAGCAACGGCTCGTCCACCTCGACCGGCGGCTCGTCCACGAAGACCCCCGCCGCCACCACCTCCTCTTCGTCCTCGTCCTCCTGACGCCGCGCCTCACGCCCGGACAGCCAAGAGCATCCGGGTGCGGGTGATAGCAGAAATGGGCGGGGATTGGGGGTTATCCACAGGCGGGTGAGTTTTCCACAGGCTGGGGCCTTCGGTCGGCGACTGCCCGCTCTGCGTCCGTACGCTGCCGGCGTCCATCGGGTCGGCTGGCGAGAGGGGCGCGGGTGGTGGCGGGCGAGGGATCACTACGGCCGGTGCGGTGGCGCGGGCTGCCCCGGGGCGGGACCCTGCTCCGGGTGGCGCTGGTCGCGGTGCTGCTCGGCCTGGCCGTCGCCGTACTGCAGCCCTCCGCCGGTTGCCCGCCCGACGCGTCCCCGGCCAAGCCCACCCCGGCCGCGAGTCCCTCGTCGCCGGACGACGGCCGCCCCGGCGGCGCGCTACCGCTGCCCGACGGGTCGGTCGGCGTACCGGTCCGGCTGGCCGAGCCAGCCGCCCTCGCGGTGCTCCGACCGGGCGCTCGGGTGGACCTGCTGGTCGTGCCGGCCACCGAGGCGGCCGGGGAAGCGACGCTGCTCGCCCCACGGGCGTTGGTGCTCGACGTGCTGGGCGCCGGGGCGGTCGACGGTTCCTCCGCGCTCTACCTGGCGCTCCGACCCGAGCAGGCGCAGCGGGCGGTCGGGGTGCCCGAGGGCAGCCGCTTCGCGGTGGTAGTACGCGAGTGAGACCCGCCGGGCCACATGGCGGCGCCTGCGACCCGCGGCGCCTCGGCGCGTCGGGCCGCAAGAGGCACACGACTCGGAAGCGGTATGACCGTCAGTCATAAATATGACTGATAGGCATATCGCTCTCGCCAGTTGTCTCTTTCCACCGAGCCCGGTCGCGGGGTGCCAACCCCGGCGCGGTCAGCCCCAGTGCGGCGGGCGCTCGGCCAGCAGCCAGTCGTCGTCGCCGCCGGACCGCTCGCCCCAGCCGCGGTCCGTGTCGTCGCTGGTCTGCTCGGGCAGCACCATGAGATCGTCGCTGAGGTCGACCACGCGGTCGTCGTCGCCGCGTGCGCCACGCATGCCGGGATCGCTCACGAGCGGCAAGGATACCGGTGAAACCGTCCGGCGCGCCGCCGTCCGGCGCGCCCAGCCCGTCCTCGACCATTCCCGGCTCCGCCCGGGCCGGCTCGCCCGTCGCGTCCGGCGGGCCGCGCGGCCAAGGCGTTGGTAGCGTCGGACGGCGTGACGACGCCGAGCGGTGGCACTCCCGACGACGAGTTCTGGCGACGCCCGACACCGGACCAGCCGAAGGGCGGAGTCGGCAGCGGCCCGCCGGGGCTTCCGGCGACCGCCGGCGGCCAGCCTCGGCAGGCCGGTGGCGGCTGGCCCGGCGGTGGCGGCTGGCCCGGCAGCGGTGCGCCGGCCGGCGGCTATGCCGGCCCGCCGCCGACCACACCGCCCCCGCCCGGCTGGCGGCCGCCCGTACACGTGCAGGCCGCTCCACCCCGGCAACTGCCGCCGCAGGACATGGACGCGATGGACCGGGCGGAGCAGCACGCCCGCCGGCTCACCTACGGCATCGGCGCGGCTGCCGGGGTGGTGCTGGTGATTTTGATGTGTCTGCTCTGCTCGCGGGTGATCTTCTGACCCAGGGTCAGAGCGTTCCGCCCCAGACGACCTGCGCGCCGCTGTCGCCGGCCAGGTAGACGTACACCAGCGCGAAGGCCGCGAGGACGACCACGATCCCGGTCAGCACCGGGGCCAGCCAGCGGGGCAGGGTGCGCACCCGGGGCAGACCGCTGGTCACCAGCAGGAGCAGCAGCGCCGCCACCGCCAACCCGATGGTGAACCAGAACAGGGTGTCGCCGTACTCGGAGTGCTCCTCGATCTTCCTGAGGAACTCGCCACCGAGGCCCCGCTGCCGCTGTGCCTTCTCGAACGCCTCTCCGGACTCCTTCGCCACGAACGTGGCGATCGGAGTCACCACGGCCAGGCCCGCCACCGCCCAGTCGAGCCGGGACCGCCACCAGGGCAGCACCCCGTACGCGACGGAGATCAGCGCCAGCAGCGGCGCCAGCACCACGACGGCGTGTACGACCAGGACGTGCAGCGGTAGGCCGTTGACTTCCGTGAACACCGGCACCTCCAGCGAGTCGATCGAAACGCGACCAGCGTACGACCTGTGGCCCGGGCCACCCCACATCCCAGCTCGGTTGTCGCACCCCGAAGGCACGTGCTGTCATTAGTTCATGTCCAGCGGTGAGGAACTGCTCCGGTCGAGGGGCCTACGGGTCACCCGCCCGCGGCTCGCCGTGCTGGATGTTCTCGCCGCCGGCGGTCACCTGGAGGTCGACGAGATCACCCGCCGGGTCCGCGAGCGGCTCGACTCGGTCTCCACCCAGGCCGTCTACGACGTGCTCGGCGCGCTCTCCCGCGCCGGCCTCTCCCGCCGCATCGAGCCGGCCGGCAGTCCCGCCCGCTACGAGGCACGCGTCGGGGACAATCACCACCACGTGGTCTGCCGGGGCTGCGGCGAGATCGCCGACATCGACTGCGCGACCGGCAGCGCCCCCTGCCTCGACCCGAACACGCCCGCGCACGGTTTCGAGGTGGACGAGGCGGAGGTGACCTTCTGGGGTCTCTGCCCCGCGTGCCAGGCCCGCCGCCACGCCGACAACTGAGCCCTCAACAGGATCACACCCGGAAACGGGCCGATCCGGCGGGCACGAGGACCGGCCGGCGCATGGCACTCTTGGGCGGTGGACACCGATGACCTCGGCCTGTTCGGTCCGGGATCGGTCACGTGGCGGGTGCACGCGGAGCCGGTCCTGATCGTCGCCGGCCTGCGCTCGCTCTACTTCCAGGCGTTGCACCCCCGGGCGATGGCCGGCGTCGCCCAGAACAGCAGCTACCGCACCGACGCGTGGGGTCGGCTGGCCCGGACCGCCACCTACGTGGCGACGACGGTCTACGGCACCACGGCCGAGGCCGAGGCGGCCGGCCGTCGGCTGCGTACGCTGCACGCCCGGATGCGGGCCACCGACCCGTCCAGCGGCGAGGAGTTCCGGATCGACGAGCCGGAACTGCTGCGCTGGGTGCACGTGACCGAGGTCGAGTCGTTCGTCAGCACCGCCCGCCGTGCCGGGCTCGCCCTGACCGACGCCGAGGTCGACGCCTACTACACCGAGCAGCGCCGGGCAGCGGCCCTGGTCGGGCTCGACCCGGCCGAGGTGCCGGGCACCGCCGCCGAGGTCGCCGACTACTACCGGCGGATCCGCCCGGACCTACGGATGACGAAGGAGGCGGCGGAGACGGCTCTCTTCCTGACCGCCCCGCCGATCCCGTGGAAGCTCAGTCTGCCGGCGCGGCTCGGCCTGCACCTCGGCCCGCCGCGATGGGCGTACCTGGGGATCGCCGGCACCGCGCTGGCGCTGCTGCCGGCCTGGGCGCGCCGGTTGTACGGCGGCCTGGGCCTGCCCACCACCGCGCTGTCGGCGGATCTGAGCGTCCGCGCGCTGCGGCTCGCCCTGGCGGCGCTGCCGCGCCGCTACCGCGAGGGACCGATCCAGCAGGCCGCCAAGGACCGCGCCGCCCGCCTCACCGCCGCCGCATAGCCCGGGCGCGCCCACGCGCGTGGGCGGGGCGGGGCGGTCAGTCCGGGTCGGCTGCGGGCGCGGCGGGGCGGTCCATGGCCGCCCAGGGGTCCTTGCCGGGGGTCTGGGCGCCGGTGGGGCAGGTCCGCCGGTAGTCGCACCAGCCGCAGCGCGGCCCCGGGGTGGCGGGGAACGCCTCGTCGGGATCGGCGCCGTCGGCGACCGCCCGCTCGGCGGCCATGATGTCTCGGGCGGTCTCCTCGGCCCGGGTCAGCTGCCGGTGCAGCGACTCCGGGGTGTGCTCGTGCGCGGCGACCGCGCCGGTGGGCAGGTGGTGCAGCTCCACCCGGCGGCAGGGCCGGCGGAACACCCGCTCGGCCGCGTACGCGTAGAGGGCCAGGGCCTGCGAGCCGCGGGCGTCGTCGGCGTCCAGCCCGGTGCGGCCGGTCTTGTAGTCGACGATGACCAGCTCCGGCCGCCCGTCGGGGCCGGGGCGGGAGTCGATCCGGTCGGCGCGGCCGTTGAACGCGAGCACCCCGGTCTTGACGGCGACCACCCGTTCCACCCCGACCGGCTCATCGGCCGGGTCGAGCCCCGCCACGTACGACTCCAGCCAGGTCAGCGCCCGGCGGAAGGCGTCCCGCTCCTGCTCGTCGTCGCGGTAGCCCTCGCGCACCCAGGTGCCCTTGAGCAGCGTGGCCAGCACCTCGGGGCGGCGGCGGTCCGGCGCGAGCGCGTGCCAGTTCTTCAGGGCGGTGTGGACGCTGGCGCCGAGCGAGTTGTGCGCCCACGGCGGCCCCTTGGGCGGCGCCGGCCGGTCGACGTACGAGTAGCGGTAGCGCCGGGGACAGTCGGCGTACGCCCCGAGCTTGCTGGGCGTGCAGACGAAGAGGCGCTCCGGCATCCCCTCGAAACCGAGCTGCTCGGCCTGCTCGGCGCGGGGCCGGGGCGGCCGGCCGTCGGTGGGTCGTCCGGTCGGGAAGGGTCGTCGCACGCCTGAGATCCTGCCACCCGGGTACGACACCCGGGCGACGGCGGGCCGGTGAATCAGTGCGTGGTGAGGTACTGGGTCACGAAGGCGGCCACCGCGTCGGCGATGAGCTGCACCGCGATGGCGGCCAGCAGCAGGCCGGCGATCCGGGTCAGCACCTCGATGCCGCCCGGCCGAAGGATCTTGACGATCCCACCGGAGAAGCGCAGCGCCAGCCAGACCGCGGCCATCACCGCGACGATAGCGAGGGCGATCGCGAGGTAGTCGGTGAACACGGCGGCCTGCTGCACGAAGAGCATGGTGGCGACGATGGCGCCCGGCCCGGCCAGCAGCGGGGTGCCGAGCGGCACCAGGGCGATGTTGGAGGTGTTCTGCTGGCTCGGTTCGTCGGCCTTGCCGGTCAGCAGCTCCAACGCGACGAGCACCAGCAGCAGTCCGCCGGCGGCCTGCAGGGCCGGGAGCGAGACGTGCAGGTAGGCCAGGAGGGTCCGCCCGGCCACGGCGAACACCACGATCACCCCGAGCGCCAGCGCGACGGCCTGCCAGGCGGCCCGGTTCCGGTCGCGGGCCGGCAGCGGGCCGGTGAGCGCGAGGAAGATGGGCAGCATGCCGGGCGGGTCGACGATCACCAGCAGGGTCACGAAGACCGCGCCGAAGAGCTTGAGATCCACCCGGACACGGTAGCCGTGCCGCTGTGGGCCGAAACGCGGATCACCCCGAAGCGATCGGGGTCACTCCGCTGGCCCGGGCGACGAGGCGTTCGTACACCTCCGGTTCGGTGGTGTACGCGCCGAGTTGGACGGTCTTGTGTGTGCCGTGGAAGTCCGACGCCCCGGTGACCAGCAGCCCCAGCTCGACGGCGAGCCTTCGCACGTGCGCCCGCTCGGCCGGGGTGTGGTCCTCGTGGTCGGCCTCCAGACCAGCCAGCCCGGCCGCCGCCAGCGCGACGATCAGCTCGTCCGGCACGATCCGCCCACGCCGGGAGGCCCGGGGGTGGGCGAAGACCGGCACTCCGCCGGCCGCCCGGACCAGCCTCACCGCCTGGAACACCTCGATGTCCTCCTTGGGCAGTCGGTACCGCTCCCCCAGCCAGTCCGGCCCGAACGCCTCACTGGTGGTGGCGACCAGCCCGACCCGGATCAGCGCCTGGGCGATGTGCGGGCGGCCGACCGTCCCGCCGGCCGCGCCGGCCAGGATCTCCGGCCAGCTCACGTCGATGCCGTCGGCCTGCAGCAGCCGTACGATCCGCTCGCCGCGTTCCTCCCGGGCGCGCCGGACCCGGGCCAGCTCGGCGACCAGCTCCGGCTCGGTCGGATCGAAGAGGTACGCGAGCAGATGCAGCGGGATCGCCGGCTCGACGCCGTGCCACCGGCAGGAGATTTCCGCGCCGCGTACCAGGGTGAGCCCGGGCGGCAGCGCCCGGACCGCGGCGTCCCAGCCGCCGGTGGTGTCGTGGTCGGTGATCGCTACGACGTCGAGGCCGGCGTCGGCGGCGGCCTGGACCAGCTCGGCCGGGCTGAGGGTGCCGTCGCTGGCGGTGGAGTGGGCGTGCAGGTCGATCCGGGCGGCAGCGGTCACCTCGCCGACGCTACCGGCCTGGTGCCGCCGCCGGTCGCGGCGAGCGGGCAACCGGTCAGGGGCGGCTGTCGGCCACCACGACCGGCCGGTCACCCGGAGCGACCCCGTCGACCGGCGAGGAGAAGGGTTGCTCGCCGGCCGTCACCTCCTCGGGGCGTACCCGGACCAGCGCGCCGGCGGCGTCGACGTGCAGGGCGGCGCCCGCCCGGGTCCACGTCACCACCCCCGTCAGCGCCGGCCCGGCGGACTGGCCCGACCCGCCGGAGCCGAGTGCGTCCAGGTCGACCAGGAGCGCTGCGTTCCGCGCGCCGTTCACCAGCAGCCACCGACCGTCGGCGGAGACGTCGCCACGGCCGTCGGTGGCGAGTTCCGGGTCGCAACCGGTGCGGACCGGGGCGAGCTCCCGGGCCGGGTCGAGGAGAGCGAGGCAGGGCCGCCGGGGCGTGCCGGCCGAGACCTGACCGACCACCAGGCCGTCGGGGCGCACACCGTAGACGTTGAGCACGTCCCGGTTCACGGTGCCCAGCCGATCCTCGGTCGGCGAGTGCCAGACGCGGAAACCGCCCCGGCCGGGCTGCCGGATCAGGACGGTGTCGCCGGCGAAGCCGACCGGCACGGCCCCCGCCGGGGCCGCCGCCCGGGTGGTCGCCAGAAGCTGCCCGGCGACCGCGCCGGCGGCGAAGACCTCGCCGCCGTCACGCCAGGCGACCCGGCGCCCGTCCGCAGCGACCGCGATCGCGTCCGCGCCGGCGAGCAGCACCTGCGGCGGCCTGCCGTTCGGCGGCACCCACCAAAGGGTACGGCCGGCCGCGGTGACCGCCGAGGTGAGCAGCCAGCCCCCGCGGTCGGGAACGCGCTGCGCCCGCTCGACCGTGCTCACCCCGGTCAGCTCCCACCGCTCGCCACCGTTGGTGTAGAGCCAGGAGCCGACGATCAGGTCGAGTTCGGGGCGGACCGGGCCGGCGGCGGGGGCCGCGGCGGTGGACTCGGCGGGCAGCGGGGAGGGCGAGGATCCGCGTGGGTCGCCGAGCACCACGATCGGCGTGCCGTCCCGGCCCGCCGGTGCGCCGAGCTGGGCCACGCCGGTGGTGACCAGCGCCGTGGCCACCCCGGCCAAGGCGAGACCGGTCAGCGTACGGCGGCGGCCGACCCGCCGGGCCCGCCGGACGGCCAGACCCGCCGGGTCGGCGGCGAGCGGTCGCGGCGTGGCGACCCGGCGGGCGAAGGCGTCCCGCAGCGCCCGCTCCAGCTCGTCGTCGGTCACGAAAGATGGACGCTCCGGGCCGCCCGTCTGGTTGTCGCAGGGGGCGCTCATCGGGTCTCCACCGGCACGCTGTTGGCGGGGCGGGCGAGGGCCGGGCCGGTGGGGATCGGGGCCGGCCGGATCACCGGCGGGCGCGCGACCGGCGGTGGCCCAACGGGCCGTGGCACCGCCCGCCGCGCCGGCTGCGTGCGCGGCGCGGGGTCCGGTGCCGCCGCCTGCTCGGCCGGCAGGCCGAGGGCGGCCTCGGAGCCCAGCCGACGGCGCAGCGTGCTCAACGCCCGTGAGGTCTGGCTCTTCACGGTGCCCGGGGAGATCTCCAGCAGGGCGGCGGTCTGCGCCTCGGACATGTCCTCGTAGAAACGGAGGACCAGCACGGCCCGCTGCCGAGCCGGCAGGGCCTGCAGGTGCCGCCAGAGGGCGTCCCGGTCGAGCTGCTGCTCGATCTCGTCGACCCCGGCCCGCTCGGGCAGCACCTCGGTCGGCCGTTCGCCGTGCCAGCGACGCCGCCACCAACTCGTCGAGGTGTTGACCAGCACCCGGCGGGCGTACGGCTCGATGGCCTCGATCCCGCCGAGACGCTTCCAGGCCAGGTAAGTCTTGGTCAGCGCGGTCTGGAGCAGGTCCTCGGCCGTCGCCCAGTCTCCGGCGAGCAGGTAGGCGGTACGCAGCAGGGCGTTGGAGCGGGCCGCGACGAACTCACGGAACTCCTCCTCCAGCGGATCCCTGTTCGCCACCGTGTCACCTCCGCGCCCCCGTCCTGCATGGCAGGCTGCCACGTCCGGACGGCTCGGGTCGACGGCAAATGGTGCGCAGTTCATCCGATGTTCGGACGAAAAGTTTCAGGCGCCGTCGTCCGCCTGGGCCTCGTCCGCCTCCTTGCCCAACCGCGCCTCGACGGCCTGCGGCTCGTACATCTCTTCGACGACGCGCAGGTAGAGCTCGTTGGGGTTGGGCAGGTTCTTGACCTCGCGGAGCGCCTGGTCCTGGCCGGCGGATTCCAGCACGAAGGTGCCGTAGTTGAGCGCCCGGCCGGTCGGCGACTGGGTGTATTTCATGTCGGTGACCCGGACCAGCGGCATCATCGCCACCCGGCGGGTGATGATGCCGTTGACCACCATCACCCGCTTGTTGGTGAGGATGAAGCGGTCGTACCACCAGTCGGCGACCCGCCAGGCGACCCAGCCCATCACCGCGAACCAGAGCAGCACCGCGACGGTGGTCAGCGCCCCGACGTTGCGCCCGGCGAGGAAGCCGGAGAGGTAGCCGAGGACGAAGGTGGCCGCGATGCCGATGAGGATCGGCGTGGCAAGGTGGATCCAGTGCCGCTTCCACTCGCCCCGGTAACGCTCGGTGGGGAAGAGATAGCGAGCCACCAGCGAGCTGGGCTCGTCCTCCAGCGGCAGCACCCGGCGGGGGGACATGCCCGAGGCATCGGCGCGCAGCCCGGCCAGCTCGTCCTCGGAGATCTGCGGCGGCTGGTAGCCACCCTCCGGGTCGCGGATCCAGGCCCGCCCGGAGCGGCCCTCACCGGCGAAGGCCGGCCCGTCACCCAGGTTGATGTCGTCGGACAGGGCGGGACCGTCGCCGAGGGAGGCACCGCGACCGAGGCCGGGTCCGTCGTCAGGGTCGATCCGGGGAATGGGCTCGGTGTCGCGCTCCCGGCGTTCCCAGTCGGGATCGTCCGGGTCGAAGGGCGGACCGGAGGGGCTTCCCATCGCCGGCTAGGCAACCAGGCTGGTGAAGAAGTCACCGAAGCCCTGGGCTATGTCCATGATGCCGCCGCCGAGGGACTTGAAGACGTCGGCGGCGGAGTTGGGCCGGTAGGCGACGAAGAAAACCAGGAACGCGATGCCGGCCCAGGTGAGGACCTTCTTGACCATGGCGGGCCATCCTCTCGCGCGGCACCGGGTGCGTTTATCGCAGTGGCACCCAGAGTATCAGCATGGTGTCGTACAGTGAATATCTGCGCGGAGGTGACCGCACTCGCCGGCCAGGCTATCGCATGAAGCCGCAATCCCCGAGCCTCGCCGGCGTACGCGCGTCGATCGGTCGGGAATTCGTCAGCCACAGTGGAGTGGGTGGCTGACGCCCGGCGCGCCAGTGGGCGGGATGCCCCGGCGCACCAGCGGGCGGGTCCGGCGGATGGCGTCAGTCCGGTGGCGGCCCGGCGTAGGCGCGGACCCAGGCGTGCATGGCGATGCCACTGGCCACGCCGGCGTTGATCGACCGCGTCGAGCCGTACTGGGCGATGGAGAAGAGCTGGTCGCAGCCGGCTCGGGCCACGTCGGACAGCCCCGGCCCCTCCTGGCCGAAGAGAAGCACGCAACGCCGCGGGAGGACGCTCGTCTCCAGCGGCTTCGAGCCGGGCAGGTTGTCGATGCCGACCACCGGCAACTGTCGCGCCGCCGCCCAGGCGACGAACTCCTCGATCGTGGGGTGGTGCCGGACGTGCTGGTAGCGGTCGGTCACCATGGCCCCACGCCGGTTCCACCGTCGCCGCCCGACGATGTGCACCTCGGCGGCGAGGAAGGCGTTGGCGTTGCGGACCACCGTGCCGATGTTGAAGTCGTGCTGCCAGTTCTCGATGGCCACGTGGAAGTCGTGCCGGCGCCGGTCCAGGTCCGCCACCACGGCCTCCCGTCGCCAGTAGCGGTAGCGGTCCACCACGTTGCGCCGGTCGCCCTCGGCGAGCAGCTCCGGGTCGTACCTCGGGTCGTCCGGCGGGTCGCCGGGCCACGGCCCCACACCCACGTCGAGCTGGTCGTCGGTCACGGTTTCCAGAGGGTACGGCCTGGGTGCGCCGGCCGGCCCAGGACCCCGGTCAGCGCAGGTCGAGCGCGCTGGCGAGCCGGTCGAGGAAGCGCCGGTCGGCGGGGCTGGCCCCGGCGTCGCCGACCCGGCAGACCCGGGCCGCGACGGACTCCACCCACTGTCGGTAGACCGCCGAGTCGGCCGGGTCGGCGCGTCGGCGGAGCACCCGCACCGCGGCGCGGCAGGCGGCGAGCAGGTCGACCAGGTCGGTGAGCTGGTCGACCCGGTCGGCGGGGCCGTCGTGCCGGGCGTAGATGGCGGAGACCACGGCGCGGACCAGGTCGCTGTCGAACCCCCGGCCGGCCGCCACGGCGTCCAGGCCGGCGAGCCCGGCGGCCACTCCCCGGGGCGGACGCCCGGGGGTCGGCGCGGCGGCGGCGACGAGGACCCGACCCGGCAGTTCGGTCAGCAGGTCCCACTCCGCCGCGGAGTAGACGGCGGTGGTCAGCGGTGCGGCACGACGTCCGGCAGAGGGCGGCTCTCCGGCGACGGAGTGGCTCACGGCGTCAGCATATGCCCGGTAATGAGAAACAGGCCCCTTCCGCGCGGATCGGAAAGGGGCCCGGCGTCGTACAACGGCTTCAGCGCGGCTCGGGGAAGCTGGGCCGCTCCGGGTCGACGCCCTCGGGCACGCCCGCGGCCGCGTACTCCTTCTTGGGAACCATCACCTTGCGGCGGAAGACGCAGACCAGGGTGCCGTCCTGGTTGTAGCCCCGGGTTTCCACGGCCACCACGCCACGGTCCGGCTTCGACGAGGACTCCCGCTTGTCCAGCACGGTCGTCTCGCCGTAGATGGTGTCGCCGTGGAAGGTAGGGGCGACGTGCCGCAGGGACTCGACCTCCAGGTTGGCGATCGCCTTGCCGCTGACGTCCGGCACCGACATGCCCAGCAGCAGCGAGTAGATGTAGTTGCCGACCACCACGTTGCGCTTGAACTGGGTCGCCGACCCGGCGTAGTGGGCGTCCATGTGCAGCGGGTGGTGGTTCATGGTGAGCAGGCAGAAGAGGTGGTCGTCAGACTCGGTGACCGTCTTGCCCGGCCAGTGCCGGTAGACCGCGCCGACCTCGAACTCCTCGTAGTAGCGGCCGAACTGCATCCTGGTCCCCCTCGGACGGGCGGCGATGGAGTTCGGCCCAGCATGCCTTACCGCTTGTTAAGGCGGAGGTGGGGGCGCTACCGACGAGGAAATGTCACGCCCGGACCGATCCGAGGGCGGACGCAATGAGCGGCGGGGCCCTCCCCGGCACCCGCCGCCCACGCTCTGATGTGAGAGATTCTGCCGTACGGCGAGCCCGTACCAACAGAGACGGACGTCACATTTATCTTTTTGTGACAACACGCTGAGTAATCATTGATCACTCCGCAAGCGATCTCCGCAGCTCGGATAGCTCCTTGTCAATCACCAAGTTACCGTCCCGTAGCGCACACTCGCCGTGATCACGTTGGAAACGCTCCCATCACGGGCGGTCACGCAAATGCGGCCCGCACTTGCGTTCCACACATCCGGGAAGACAGATTGGGCTCGATGGGCCGGAGCGTGACCGCGGCGTAGCGGTACGTTTCGTCGCGTACGTCACGGGAATTGGACGACATCCACCATGGTTCTCACTGGACGTAGGCAATCCGCGCTGATCGGAGAGTGCAATGGCAACGGTTGAGCTGACCACGGCCAACTTTGAAGAGGTGACCGAGCGCGAGGGCATCGTGTTGCTCGACTTCTGGGCTGACTGGTGTGGTCCGTGCAAGCGCTTCGCCCCGGTCTACGAGCGCTCGTCCGAGAAGCACCCGGACATCGTCTTCGGCAAGGTCGACACCGAGGCCCAGCAGGAGTTGGGGGCCAGGTTCAACATCCGCTCGATCCCGACGGTGATGGCGATCAAGGACGGCGTGATCGTCTACGCGCAGCCGGGCGCGCTGCCCGACTCCGCGCTGGAGAACCTGATCGAGCAGGTCGAGAAGCTGGACATGGACGAGGTTCGCCAGAAGATGGGCGCGCACGAGCACTGACTTCTGAACCGTCCGGGCCCCCGCCGGGGCCCGGACGGCCGGTCTAACCCCTATCGGCGTTCCCGGACCTCCCGTGGCAGGGCGCAGGCGGCCGTGCCGCCCGGCAGCCTGTGCCGGTTGCGGGCCACCCACCGGTAGACCGGCCAGGCGACGGTCCGCACCGGCGGGAAGCGCAGCCCCGCCCCGGCCATCCGCCAGAGCGGCGCGCTGCCGCCGAGCAGCTTGGCGATGGCGTCCGGGCCGGCGGCGCGGGAGCCGTCACCGCCCACCCACCGCACCGACTCCTCGCATTCGGCCTCCGTCAGCCCCAGCGCCGCCAGGTCGGCGAACTGCCAGGGCACCACCCGCGCGTCGGTGGGGATCCGCCGCTCGATGAACTGCACACAGCGCGTGCAGAAGGCGCAGTCACCGTCGTAGACAAAGGTCGACGTCTCCACGCCCCCATCCTGCACCCGACCCGCCCCCGTCCGGGCGCCCCTCAGGACTAGAGTCTGTGGGTGCGTACAGCCCAGCAGATCCTCGCCGACTCCGCCGTGATCGCCGTCGTGGGCGCGTCCCGCGACCCGGGCAAGGCCGCGCACCGGGTGCCGGCGGAGATGCGGCGGTACGGCTGGCGGATCATCCCGGTCAACCCGACGGTGGACGAACTGTTCGGCGAGAAGGCGTACCCGTCGCTGGCCGACATCCCGCACCCGGTCGACCTGGTGGACGTGTTCCGTCCGGCGCAGGACGCGGTCGAGGTGGTCCGGCAGGCGGCGGCGATCGGCGCCCCGGCGGTGTGGTTGCAGCTCGGGATCGTGTCCGAAGAGGCGCGGCGGATCGCCGAGGAGGCGGGGATCGACTACATCGAGGACCGCTGTCTCATCGTGGAGCGGGCGGCGGCGGGGCTCAGTCGACTCGGCTGAGCCCTAAAACTTCGGCAGCGCCCGTACCCTGCGCGTGTGCCACTCCCCTCGCTCGGCCGGCTGCCCTCGCCCGGCGACGGCCTCTGGACGCGCCGCCTGCTCGCCGTCTCGACCGCCGCAGCGGTGGCGGTGCCGCTGGTCAACGGTCTACTGCGGCTGCCGTCACGGCATCAGCTGGATCTCAGCTGTTTCGTTTGGCTACTCCTTGGTGGGCGGTGGCTGTCGCAGCGGTGGTGGCCCCGGCGCGACGGCCGCCTGATGTGGCGATCACGGGTGGCGGGCCGGCACTCGGTGGAGCCCGGCCTGGTGGCGCGGCGTTCCCTCGCCGGCTGGGCCGACCTGGTGGCAAACACGGCAGCGACGGCCGCGATCGGGGTGGGACTGATCGGCACGTTTCCCGAGGTGCCCCGGTGGGCCGCGCTCCTGCGGCCGCTGCTCGCGGTCGGCGTCGCCGCCTGGATCGGGCGGGTGGTCTACGAGGAGATCCGGTTCACCGGGCGGCTGGCGCTCACCACGAGCGGGATCCGGCACGGCCGCCGGACGTACGGCTGGACGAACATCGACATGGTCACCCCGCACAGGTCGGACGGCCGGGTGGACGGGGTGCGGCTGCGGCCGGCGAAGTGGGTCTCCCTGGAGCCGGCACCGGTGGTGGGCGGCCGGGATACGGCAGTGCCCGAGGAGCGGCTGGTCGCCGCGATCGAGCATTTCCGGTCGCGGCCGGAGGTGCTGGCGGTGGGCCTGCCGGTCACCCCGCCGGAGCCGGCCGTGGCACCCGCCGACGGTTGAGCGGCGCGCCGGTCAGAGCTTGTACTCCTTGAGCAGGCCGCGGGAGATGATGGTCTTCTGGATCTCCGAGGTGCCCTCGCCGATGAGCAGGAACGGGGCCTCCCGCATCAGCCGCTCGATCTCGTACTCCTTGGAGTAGCCGTAGCCGCCGTGGATGCGGAACGCCTCCTGGACGACCTCGGCGCAGTATTCCGAAGCGAGCAGCTTGGCCATCCCGGCCTCGACGTCGTTGCGCTGGCCGACGTCCTTGAGCCGGGCGGCGTTGACCATGAGGGCGTGCGCCGCCTCGATCTTCGTACCCATCTCGGCGAGCTTGAAGGCGACGGCCTGGTGCTTCGCGAGAGGCTGGCCGAAGGTCCGGCGCTGCTGGGCGTACGCGACGGCCAGTTCGAAGGCGCGGATGGAGATGCCGCAGGCGCGGGCGGCGACATTGACCCGACCGACCTCGATGCCGTCCATCATCTGGTAGAAGCCGCGACCGATCTTTTCCGCGCCGCCGAGGACGGCGGAGGCGGGAACGGTGACCCCGTCGAGCACCATCTCGGTGGTCTCGACGCCCTTGTAGCCCATCTTGTCGATCTTGCCGGGGATGGTCAGGCCGGGCGCGGTCTCGCCGAAGCCGGGCTGCTTCTCCAGCAGGAAGGTGCTCATGTTGCCGTAGACCGAGTCGGCACCGGTGTCGGTCCTGACCAGGGTGGCCACCACCGAGGAGTACGCGCCGTTGGTCAGCCACATCTTCTGGCCGTTGAGTACAAAAGTGTCGCCCTCGCGGACCGCCTTCGACCTGATCGCCGACACGTCGGAGCCGCACTCCGGTTCCGACATCGAGAAGGCGCCCCGCACCTCGCCGGTGGCCATCCTCGGCAGCAGCCGCGCCTGCTGCTCGGCCGAACCGTGCTGGGAGATCAGGTACGCCACGATGAAGTGGGTGTTGACGATGCCGGAGATCGACATCCAGCCCCGGGACAGTTCCTCGACCACCAGGGCGTACGTCAGCAGGGACTCGCCGAGGCCGCCGTACTCCTCGGCGATGGTGAGGCCGAACAGGCCCATCTCGCGCATCCCGTCGAGGATGTCGGCGGGATACTCGTCGGCGTGCTCCAGCCGCTGGGCGTGCGGAATGATCTCCCGATCGGCGAACTCGCGGACGGTCTCCAGGATCGACCGCTGCACGTCGGTCAGGCCGGGCGTCTGGGCGAGTCGGGCCATCTCCGCCTCCGGGGTCAACCCCTTACCCAGGGGTAACTGAACGCTCGCTAAGTATCGGCCCCGCGATCGGCGAGGCCAAGGTGCCCGGTCCACACAACCGCTGTGAAAAGGTTCACCGCTGCGGGTAGCGTCCGCAAGAGAGAGGGCCGTTGACCTGCGACGGAGGGGGCGAGCGGGCGTGAGCCAACCACCCGGTGAGCCGGAGCAGCCGCCATCGCCGTACGAGCCGCCGCCCTACGGCCAGCCGTACGGGCACCCGCAGCAGCCACCGTGGGGCCAACAACCGCCGTACGCCCCGCAGCCCCCGTACGGGCAGTACGGGCCGCCCGGGCAGGGGCCACGCGGCGGCGGGCCGAACGTGCTGGCCATCCTGTCGCTGGTCTTCGCCTTCGTCTTCGCCCCGGCCGGCATCGTCTGCGGCCACCTGGCCAAGCGGCAGATCCGGCAGACCGGCGAGGAGGGCGGCCAGCTCGCCAGCTGGGGGCTGATCCTCAGTTACGTCTTCACCGCGCTCGGGCTGCTCGTCTGCTGCGGCTGGATCGGCCTGGTCATCTGGGCGAACTCGGACAACGGCTCCTACCGCTGACGGTCAGCGGTACTCGGCCTCCCGGACGCTGTTGCCACCGTCGACCACCAGCATCTGCCCGGTGATGTACGAGGCGGCCGGCGAGCAGAGGAAGGCGATCGCCGCGGCCACCTCGTCGGGTGCGCCGGGACGGCCGACCGGGGTGCCGAGCCCCTGCTTGATCTCGGCCATGGTGGACGCCGCGGTGTGGATCGTGCCGGGCGCGACCGCGTTCACCGTCACCCCGTCGGCGATCATCTCCATCGCCAGCGCCCGGGTCAGCCCCACCACGCCCGCCTTCGCCGCCGCGTACGCGGCCTCGGTGGGCAGCGCGTTGACCGGGCCGGCGGTGGCGGCCAGGTTGACGATCCGCCCCCAGCCCCGCTCGGCCATCCCGCCGATGAACGCCCGGCTGCACAGGAACGCGGTGGTCAGGTTGCGGTCGATCTCGCCGCGCCACTCGTCGTAGCTGAGCTGGGCCACCGGCCGCAGCACCTCCGGGCTTGCCCGGCTGGCCAGGCCCGCGTTGTTGACCAGCACCTCGACGTCGCCGAGCTGCTCGGCCACCGCGTCGGCGAGCGCGCCCACCTCGGACTCGTCGGTGAGGTCGGCGACGAAGCCGGTGACACCCAACTCCTCGGCGCGCTCGTGGATTCGCCGGGTGGTGGAGACGATCGCCACCCGGGCGCCCAGGTCGGCGAGGCGGCGCGCGGTCGCGTACCCGATGCCGTCGGGACTGCCGGCGCCGGTGACCAGCGCCACCCGGCCGTCCAGGCGCATGGTGACCGGCTCGGTGAGCGGTGCCGGCTGATCATCCTGCTCGGTGGAGCCCGCCGGCAGGCTGCCGCGGGTGCGCCGCGCCGTTCCGGGGCGGCTCACGTCCCGTCGCGACCGACCGCCGCGCGCGTCAAAGGTCATGTCGAGATCCTGCCCGCTGTGGACGTTCCGGGCAACGCGGCACTCAAAAAGGAGGATCTCGCCGTCGCCCGCCACTGGCTACCCTGGCAAAACCCGCGCACACC
This sequence comes from Micromonospora sp. NPDC048999, assembly GCF_040649295.1. Classification (NCBI taxonomy): domain Bacteria; kingdom Bacillati; phylum Actinomycetota; class Actinomycetes; order Micromonosporales; family Micromonosporaceae; genus Micromonospora; species Micromonospora sp. NPDC048999. The sequence continues at coordinate 156,212 of NZ_JBEZFI010000001.1, forward strand.
AGGAGATGACCTGATGAGCTATCCCCCGCCGCCCGGCGGTTGGCAGGACCCGCCCGCGCCCGGTCAGCAGTCGAGTCCGCCCGCCGACCCGACCCTGCCGATGAGCGGCAGCCCGATCCCGAGCCAGCCGACCTCGTCGGACCCGTACGCCGGGACGCAGCCGAGCGCCGCGCCCGCAGCCGGCCCGTACACCGCCCCCGGCTACCCGCCGGCGGGCGACCCGTACGCGGCGCCCGGCTACCCGCCGCCCGCGTACCCGGTGCCCGGCTACCCGGTGTACGGCGCCCCGCCGACCAGCACCAACAGCATGGCCGTCGTGGCGCTGGTGCTGGCGCTGGTCGGCGTTTTCTGCGGCGCCACCGCGCCGATCGGCGCGATCCTCGGGCACGTGGCCAGCAAGCAGATCCGGGAGACCGGCGAGCAGGGCGAGGGGCTGGCGAAGGCCGCCATCATCGTCGGCTGGATCCTCACCGGTCTGATGGTGCTGGGGATCGCCTGCTACGTCGCGCTGATCATCTTCGCGATCGCCGCCGGCGGGGCGGCCAGCGGCAGCACGCCCACCTTCTGAAACGCGGTGCCGCCCCGGACCCCCGGGGCGGCACCGGCCAGGGCGCTCACCGCGCGGGCGGGGTGAACGACGAGGTACGCGTCATGCCGGCCGCCCGCCCCTTGGCCGCGATCACCAGCGCCATCTTGCGGGACGCCTCGTCGATCATCTCGTCGCCGAGCATCACCGCGCCGAGCTTTCCGCCCGCCTCCGAGGTGTACCAGTCGTACGCGTCGAGGATCAGCTCGGCGTGGTCGTAGTCGGCCTGGGCCGGGGAGTAGACCTCGTTGGCCGCCTCGATCTGGCCGGGGTGCAGCACCCACTTACCGTCGAAGCCCAGCGCGGCCGACCGCTTGGCCACCTCACGGAACCCGTCCACGTCCCGGATCTGCAGGAACGGGCCGTCGATGGCCTGCTGGTCGTGCATCCGGGCGGCCATCAGGATGCGCATCAGGATGTAGTGGTAGGGGTCGCCCGGGTAGTCCGGGATCAACGCGCCGACCACCAGTGACTTCATGTTGATCGAGGCCATGAAGTCGGCCGGGCCGAAAATGATCGTCTCGACCCGGGGCGAGGCCGCCGCGATCGCGTCCACGTTGACCAGCCCGGCCGCGTTCTCGATCTGCGCCTCGATACCGATCCGGCCGACCTCCAGGCCGAGCGTCTTCTCGATCTGGGTGAGCGTCAGGTCCAGCCACTGGACCTGGGCGGCGTTCTGCACCTTCGGCAGCATGATGCAGTCCAGGTTGGCGCCGGCGCCCTCGACGACCTCGATGACGTCCCGGTACGTCCACGGCGTGGTCAGGTCGTTCACCCGGACCACCCGGGTCTTGCCGGCCCAGTCGCCCTCGTTCAACGCGGCGACGATGTTCTTGCGGGCATCCGGCTTGGCCAGCGGGGCGACCGCGTCCTCCAGGTCGAGGAAGACCTGGTCCGCGGGGAGACCCTGCGCCTTGCCGAGCATCTTGACGCTGGAGCCGGGCACGGCGAGGCAGGACCGACGGGGGCGACCGACAGCGGCCATGGGTGCTCTCCTTCGATCCCAGAGGTCATGGTGACGCCACGGTAACCTTGTGCCGTGACCGGGGTGAACGGACCTGTGGAAGATCTCACGGACCGCCGTACCGTGGTGGTGACGGGCGCCAGCTCGGGCATCGGGCTGGCCGCGGCCGTCGACCTGGCGCGGCGCGGTGACCAGGTGGTGCTGGTCGGCCGGGATCCGGCCCGGCTCCGGGACGCCGGGCAGCGGGTCCGCGACACCCGTGGCGAGCAGCCGGAACTCTTCCGCGCCGACTTCGCCGTCCTGGACGACGTACGCCAGCTCGCCGAGCGGCTGCGCGCCGCGTACGACCGGATCGACGTGCTCGCCAACAACGCCGGCGCGATCGTGCTCCGGCCCGTCACCACGGTCGACGGCTTCGAGCTGAGCATGCAGGCCAACCACCTCGCCCCGTTCCTGCTCAGCAACCTGCTGCGGGATCGGATCGGCCGGATGGTGGTGACCGCCTCCGGGGCGCACCGCAGCGGTGTCCTCGACCCGGACGACCTCAACGCGACGCTGCGCCGCTACCGGCCGATGCGCGCCTACGGCACCAGCAAGCAGGCGAACATCCTCTTCGCCGCCGAGGCGGCCCGGCGCTGGCCGGACGTGCCGGCGTACTCGTTCCACCCGGGCGTGGTCCGCACCCGGTTCGGCAACGAGAGCCCGCTGGTCGCCCTCGGCATGCGCCTGCTGCCCTTCCGCAGCCCGGAGCGGGGCGCCGAGACCCTGGTCTGGCTGGCCAACCAGGACCCGGCCCGGCTGACCTCCGGCGGCTACTACTACAACCGTCGACCGCGCCGGCCCCTGGCGAAGGCCCGCGACCCGCAGCTGGCCGCCCGGCTGTGGACCGCCAGCGCGAGGGCTGTGGGCCTCGACGTTGGATGACCCACCGGCTGTTTCTTACTGAGCCGTAACTGTGGGTACCCGTCGCCATCAGAGACGTTCAGTCACCCTACGTGACAACGCTGCGTGTACCCGCGTTCGAGACTGCCGCCGCCTCAACGACGCGACCAGCAGAAACACGCGCAGCGCAGCCGGTGGCAAACCCTCCTTCACCCGACTTTGCTCTGCAGCCATATACGCAACCGAGAACGGTGCGTGACTGTTGCGTGGAGGGCTGCAGAGCAAAGGCAGCCATGCCCCGTCGGCGGACCGCTCGGTGATGTGACAGACAGTAACGAGCCGTCGTACGTGGATCGAGGCTGGTGGGCAACAGGCCGGTCGCCCCGATCGTCGAGTCGAACCGGCAGATGGTGGTGCTGGTGCCGACACCGGAGTTCCGCGCGTACCAGTTGGTGCGGCTGGCCCGCGCCACTGCCCGCCGCCCCGGTGTGAGCGACCCGGAGCGGGCGCTGCGCAACCGGATCGCCCGGGACGAGCTGGTCGCGGCCGACGCCGTGGCCCGGGCCCGGGACCTCGGCGTACGGGTGGTCGAGGTGAACGGCGACCGGAACGCCGAGGCGGTCGCCGACCTGGTGGCCGAGCACTTCGCGGGATACCTGTGACGCTCAGTCGGCGACGTGGACCGGGACGCTGGTGACCACCACGCCGGGCAGTGAGCCCAGCGCGGCGCGCAGCCGGTGGTCGGCGCGGCTGTGCAGGAACCGGTGCCAGCGGTGACGCAGCACCACCTCCGGCACGATCACGGTCAGCGTCAGCTCCGGCCGGGCGGTGTGGAGTGCCTCCAGATAGTGCGCCAGCGGCCCGATCACCGCCCGGTACGGCGACACGATGGTCTCCAGCCGCAGGTGGTCGCCCCAGGCCCGCCACTGCTCACGGAACCGGTCCGCCTCGGCGTCCTCGGGGGCGATGTGCACGGCCAGCGTCGGCTGGCCCAGCGACGCCGCGTACGCCAGGGCCCGCAGCGACGCCCGGTTCAGCCGAGCCACCGGCACGACCACCAGATGGCGTACCTCCTGGGGCAACTCCTCGCCCTCGGCGGACCCGCCGGGGCCGCGCGGTGCGCCACCTGATGCGGGCCCGGGGGGCGACGGCGTGTGCAGCGCCAGGGCGTGGTTCAGCTTGGCGTAGTGGCGGTGGATCCAGCGGGCGAGCAGCACCAGCAGCGGCACCGCGATCACCACCACCCAGGCGCCCTCGGCGAACTTGCTGAACGCGGCGATCACCAGTACCACCCCGGAGAGCGTGGCACCGACCGCGTTGATCAGCAGCCGGCGTCGCCAGCCCCGGTCCCGGTGGCGACGCCAGTGCACCACCATGCCGGCCTGCGACAGGGTGAAGGCGAGGAACACGCCGACGGCGTAGAGCGGGATCAGCGACTGGGTCTGGCCGCCGAACGTGACGAAAATGAGTGTCGCGGCGAGGGCGAGGGCGACCAGGCCGTTGTTGAACGACAGCCGGTCCCCCAGGTGCAGGAACCGGCGGGGTGCGTGGCCGTTGCGGGCCATGAAGAAGAGCAGCCGGGGAAAGTCGTTGAAGGCGGTGTTCGCCGCCAGCAGCAGGATCAGCGCGGTGGTGGCCTGCAGGATCGCGTACCAGGGGCCGGTGGGGAAGGTGACCCGGCCGAGTTGGGACAGGATCGTCTGGTTCGGCCGGGGCACCAGGCCGTTCAGGTGGATCAGGCCGATCAGCCCGGCGAAGAGCACCACCAGCATGGTGACCATCCAGCCAAGCGTGGTGCGGGCGTTGCGCCACTCGGTGGGGCGGAACGCCGGTATCGCGTTCGACACCGCCTCGATACCGGTCATCGACACCGCGCCGGAGGAGAACGCCCGCAGCACCAGCAGCAGTCCCAGCCCCTCGGTGGTGGGCACCGGGGGCGGCGGCACCGGCGCGAAGCCCCGGCCCGCCGCGCGCGCGTAGCCGACCAGCAGCAGCGTGAGGATCGCCGCCACAAAGGCATACGTGGGCAGCACGAAGATGTTGCCGGCGGTGCGCACTCCGCGCAGGTTCCCGGCGAGCAGCACGGCGATCACCAGCACCCCGAACAGCACGGTGGCCGGGGCGAGCCGGGGCAGCGCCGAGGTGATCGCGCTCACCCCCGCCGCGATCGACACCGCCACGGTGAGCACGTAGTCGAGCATCAGGCCCGCCGCCGCCGTGAGTCCCGCCGTGGTGCCGAGGTTGTCCCCCGCCACGAAGTACGACCCCGCGCCGTGCGGGTACGCCGGGATGGTCTGCCGGTACGAGAGTCCCACCGCGATCATGAGCACCACCAGCACTGCGGCCAGGGGCAGGGAGAGGCCGAGCGCGCTGCTGCCGGCCAGCACCAGCACGGTCAGCATCGCCTCCGGCCCGTACGCCACCGAGCTGAGCAGGTCGGAGGAGAGGATCGGCAGGGCGACGAGCTTGCGCATCCGCTCGTAGACGACGGCGGTGCTGGCCAGTGGCGGTCCGAACAGCGTCTGGCGCAGACGGGAGAGCACCCGTGCGGTCCGGGAGCCGGGCTCCTGGGCGGTAGCGCCGGCCTGCAGCTCGCCCGGCTCCTCCACGGTGAACATGTCGATCGGGGTCAGCCGCCCGAACCGACTTGGCGCCGGGCCGGGCCGGTTACGGCCCAGGGCCGGGTCGACGGGCAGCTGGTCAGGGCGGCACGCCACCTGCCAGCGCTCCCCGATCCGGCTCAGCGCCGCGCGCTCCTCGGAGCCGAGCGGCGGGAACTCGGCCGAGGGCGTGACCAGCGAGCCGCGGTCCGGCTCGGGGCCACCCGGCTGCTTCGCTCCCTTCCCCACCCCCGCACTGTCACGGAAAGCGGCCGGTCGGGAGGCGAAATGGCCAAAGTGGGTCCGCGACGCGTCCGGACGGCGCGTCAGCCGGCCAACGTGGCGTCGGCGGGAATCGGCACCGGTTCGGTACGGCGTCCGGCCCGGGAACCGCCGAGGACGACCACGGCGACGCCGACCAGCAGCAGGGCCAGCCCGGGCAGGGCGAGCGGGCGGGGCAGCTGGCCGAGCCAGACCCAGGCGAGCAGGGCCGCGCCCGGCGCCTCCAGCAGGATCAGCACGCTGATCGTGGTGGCGGAGACCCGGTGCAGGGCGTAGTTGAACATCGAGTGGCCGAGCAGTTGAGCACCGGCCACCAGGCCGAGGATCGCCAGCCAGGTGCCCGGCGCCCAGCCGTGCAGGGGCACCCCGCCGAGCAGGCACACCACCAACAGGATCGCCGCGCAGACGCCGTAGCAGATGGTGGTGTACGTGGTGGTGCTGATGGTGGCCCGGGCACGTTCGCCGAAGGCGGTGTAGACCGCAGCGAAGAGGCCACCCGTGACGGCGAGCAGGTCACCGGCGAAGGCCCGGCCGGAGACGGTGAAGTCGGCGCCGGTAGCCAGCACCGCGCCGAGCACGGCCACCCCGATCCCGGCCCAGGCCGCCAGCGGCAGCCGTCGCCCCTGCCAGCGGGCGATCAGCCCCTGCCACACCGGCTGGGTGGCGCCCAGCGCGGTGGCCGCGGCGACCGTGGTGAGCTTCGCGCTCGGCATCCAGGTGGCGAAGTGGGCGGCCAGCGCCACCCCGGAGAGTACGCAGTACAACCCCTCGCGCCGGCCGGCGCCGACGGTCAGCGCGCGGAACTCGGCCCGGCGACGGGCCAGCGCGAAGGGACCGAGCACCGCCGTCGAGAGCAGGTTCCGCCAGCAGGCGACGGCGAGGGCGGGCGCGGCGGCGAACGCGACGAGCGGGGCGGACGACGAGACGGCGGTGACGGCCAGCGCGAGCGCGCCGAGGGTCAGCGCGTTGACCGGAGGACGCTGTGGAACAGGAGGCACGGAGAGCAATCCTCACACGTTCGGCGGGCACCACGGGCAGTCAGCGCTCCGTTACGATCATGCGCGTCCCGGCGACTCCTCCCCCTCGACGCCCGGAGGCACTCCCGCATGCCCAGCTACCAGGCGGTGCTGTTCGACTTCTTCGGCACGCTCACGTGCAGCGTCCAACGTGGCACCGCCCACCAGGCCACCGCCGAGCTGCTCGGCTGCCCATCGGCTGCCCTGACCGAGGTGCTCGACCGCACCTACTACCAGCGCGCCAGCGGCCGGCTCGGCAACGCCGAGGCAACCCTGCGCTGGGTCTGCGACCAGGTCGGCGTCCACCCCTCCGATCGGGCGGTACGCGCCGCCGTCGCCTCCCGCCACCGGGCGGTACGCGCCGACACCCGGGTACGCGCCGAGGCGGTGCCGGTGCTGGCCGCGCTGCGCCAGCGGGGCGTACGCACCGGGTTGATCAGCGACTGCACCCACGAGCTGCCGGCGTTCCTGCCCCAGCTGGCGGTCGCGCCGCTACTCGACGTGTGCGTCTTCTCAGTGCAGCTGGGCTGCTGCAAGCCGGATCCGGCGCTCTACCGGGCCGCGTGCCGCCAGCTCGACCTCGCCCCGGCCGAGTGCCTCTACGTGGGTGACGGGGGCAGCCAGGAGCTCACCGGGGCGGTGCGGGCCGGCATGACGGCGGCCCGGCTGGCCGCCCCGGACCTGGTCGACCACCTGGCCTTCAACGTCGACCGGTCCTGGCACGGCCCGGTACTGACCTCGTTGGCCGAGGTGCTCGACCTGCTCACCCCGGTCCCCTGCACGGTACCGGCCTGACGGTCACCGGCGCCGGACCTTGTGCAGCCGGAACGGCGTACGGGTGGCGCGGACCACCGTGGCCGCCCGGGGCTGCTCGGCCAGCGACTCGGCCGGCAGGTCGGCGCCGGCGACCGGGGCGCCCGCCGGGGTGAGCCGGTTCAGCGCGCAGTCCGCGGCGGCCCAGCGCCCCATCAGGTCGGAGACGGGGCCGGGCGCGTTGAGCCGCTTCGCCGCGACCAGCGGCGCGGCGGCCGCCCACTCCTCGGTGCCCGGGCGCAGCCGGGTCACCCGGGCCGGCCAGGTGACGATCCGGCCGCCGTGGTCGCCGCGCAGGGTCACCTCCGCCGCGTCCGCGTCGGCGAGCCCGGGAGCGGACTGCTCACCGGGGCCGGTGACCACCAGGAGCGCGCCGTCGAGCGGCAGGCACCACAACGCGTACGCCGGGCCGCCGGCCACCGACACCCATGCCACGGCGGCCTTCTTCACCGCCTCGTCCACCAGCGGCGTCGCGATCCGCTCGCCCACCTCTTCGCTCACTCCGGCCTCCTTCTTACCGCGCTCAGCCCAGGAAGGGTGGGACGGCGATCTCGCCGCGGGCCACCGGCATCACCTGGCCGGAGACCGTCGCGCCCACGGCCACTCCGTCGGCCGCGGTGACCGTGCAGGCCAGCGAGGACGGCCGGTTGATCTCGATGCCCTGGCGTACCGCGTACTCCGAGCGGCCGTCGCCGGGCAGCAGCCCACTGGCGACCAGCCAGACCCCGAGACCGAGGGCGGCCGAGCCGGTCGCCGGGTCCTCCGGCACGCCGAGCCCCGGCACGAAGACCCGGGCGTGCGCGGTGTGCGTGGCTGCGTCCCAGGAGAAGACGCTGACGTGTTCCACGCCGTACCGCTCGGCCGTCACCGGGTTCACCTTGGCCCGGGCCACCGCGTCGGGGCGTACCGGAAGGTAGGGGAACTCCAGGCCGCAGCCGGCGACCCGGGGTGCCGGGCCGGCGTGGTCGGCGGCGGCGAGCCCGGCCATCTCCAGCAGCGGCTCCGGGTCGAGTTCTGGGCCGAGCGTGGGCGCTCCGCCGGTGAGGGTCGCTCCGGTCGCGGTCACCTCGATCGGCAGCACTCCGGCGCCGCACTCCTGGGTGACCGTGCCCGCCTCGAACATCCCACGACGGCTGGCGGTCACTGCGGCGCCCACACTCGGGTGCCCGGCGAACGGCAGTTCCTCGACCGGCGTGAAGATCCTCGCTCGGTACGTCGCACCGACCTGGGTCGGCGGCAGCACGAACACCGTCTCCGACAGGTTGAACTCCAGCGCGAGCGACTGCATCTGTTCGGTGGCGAGCCCTTCCGCGCCGAACACCACGGCCAGCGGGTTGCCGGCGAACGGGCGGTCGGTGAAGACGTCCACGATCTCGTAGGCCAAGGTCGACATGGTGGTAACACTAGGCCTTGGGCTCCTGCCGTGAGCACGCCGAACCTCGGTGTCGGAGCCAACGACCCGCTCACACCGGCCCCACCAGCGGCGGTCACCGATGACCAGCGACGTAGCATTGCGGCATGTCAGCACCCGTCAGCACCATCTCCGACGCGGTACAGGCCGCCCTGGCCACCGTCAACGACCCGGAGATCCGTCGGCCGATCACCGAACTCGGCATGGTCCGTTCCGCCGAGATCGGCGAGGACGGCGTCGTCCGGGTCGAGTTGCTGCTCACCGTGGCCGGTTGCCCGCTGAAGGACAAGCTGCGTAGCGACATCACCGCCGCCGTGGGCGCGGTGCCCGGCGTGGCCGGCGTCGAGATCGAGTTCGGCGTGATGAGCCCGGAGCAGCGCCAGCAGCTGCAGGCCACGCTGCGCGGCGGCGCTACCGCCGAGCCGGTGATCCCGTTCGCGCAGCCCGGCTCCCGCACCCGGGTGTACGCGGTCGCCAGCGGCAAGGGTGGCGTCGGCAAGTCGAGCGTCACGGTCAACCTGGCCGCCGCGCTGGCGGCCCGCGGCCTGTCGGTCGGTGTGGTCGACGCGGACATCTACGGCCACTCGGTGCCCCGGATGCTCGGCGCCGAGGGCGCCCCGACCCGGGTCGAGGACATGATCATGCCGCCGCAGGCGCACGGCGTGAAGGTGATCTCGATCGGCATGTTCACCCCGGGCAACGCGGCCGTGGTCTGGCGCGGCCCGATGCTGCACCGGGCACTGCAGCAGTTCCTCGCCGACGTCTACTGGGGCGACCTGGACGTGCTCCTGCTGGACCTGCCCCCGGGCACCGGCGACATCGCGATCTCGGTGGCCCAGCTGCTGCCGAACGCGGAGATCCTGGTCGTCACCACCCCGCAGGCCGCCGCCGCCGAGGTGGCCGAGCGGGCCGGCGCGATCTCGCTGCAGACCCACCAGCGGGTGGTCGGCGTGATCGAGAACATGTCGTGGCTGGAGCTGCCGGACGGCTCGCGGATGGAGGTCTTCGGGGCCGGTGGCGGCGAGGCGGTCGCCGAGTCGCTGACCCGGACCATCGGCGCGCAGGTGCCGGTGCTGGGGCAGATCCCGCTGGACACCCGCGTCCGTGAGGGCGGCGACGCCGGCACCCCGATCGTGCTGGCCCAGCCGGACGCCCCCGCCGCCAAGGCCCTGATGCAGGTCGCCGACCGCCTCGCCGTCCGCCGCGAGTCCCTCCTCGGCAAGCCCCTCGGCCTCAAGCCCAGCGCCCGCTGACCCCCCCGGGGGGGGTCAGGTGGCGTCGTCGTAGTTGGGGCGGGGCGCGGGGGCGGGAGACGGGGTGCCGCCGGTCGCGGTGAGCGGGCGGGTGTCGCTGGTACGCGGGTCGGCCGCCTTGGCGACGCCCTTCAGGTCCTCCTGCACACCGGTGAGGTCCGAGCGCAGGTCGTCGTACATGCTCTGCAGCGGCTTCCGGATGGCCTGCTCGTCCTCCTCGCTAAGCAGGTGCTTGCGGATGAACGCCTTCGGGTGCAGGTCCTCCAGCTGGATGTCGGTGCCCAGCTCGCGGCTCAGGTCGCCGGTGGCGTTGCGGGCCATGGCGCGCAGGTTACGCACCATCCGGAGAGCATCGCTGATCACGTTGGGCAGCCGGTCCCCGAAGATCAGCAGCGCCAAAAGCAGCAGCGCACCGATCTCCCACCAGTTGAGGTTCTCGAACACACCGGCCTCCTCGTCCGTGTCACGGCAAGACTACGCACGCCACGGGGCCGATCGGGAGGGGTGTGGGCCGCTCACTTCGCGTCTGCGGCGAGGGTCACCGAGGTGTTCTGCCGGGTTGTGCCCCGCTGGTACTCCACCGCCACCACCGAGCCCGGGGCGTATTTGCGGACCAATGCCACCAGATCGGTCGGGTCGGCCATCGGGTGCCCGTTGAGCCGGAGCACCACGTCCCCGGTGCGCAGCCCGGCCGCCGCCGCCGGCCCGGACGGATCGACGGTGCCCAGGCGTACGCCCCCGCCCGTCACGCCGGTGCCGCCCACCTGGACGCCGATCACCGTACGCCGGGCCTTGCCGCTGCCGATGATGTCCTGGGCGACCCGCTTGGCCTGGTTGATCGGGATGGCGAAGGCGAGCCCGATGTTGCCGGCCTCCTGCCCGTCGGCGACCAGTGACTTGATGGTGGAGTTCACCCCGACCACCCGCCCGGCGCCGTCGACCAGCGGGCCGCCGGAGTTGCCGTGGTTGACCGCCGCGTCGGTCTGGATCGCCGCGTAGTAGCGCGTCGGGCCGCCCGGCTCGCTGGCCTGCATGGTCCGGTCCAGGGCGCTGACGATGCCGGCGGTGACGGTGTTCGCCAGCGAGAGCGGCGAACCGATGGCGAGCACCGGGTCGCCGACGGCGAGCGCGTCCGAGTCGCCGAACTCCACCGGCCGCAGCCCGCTGCGCGCCGCCTTGATCACCGCGAGGTCCGACTCCGGGTCCTGGCCGACCACCGTGCCCGACGCCGAACTGCCGTCGTTGAAGATCACCGTGACCTTGCCGGTGCCGCCGGAGACCACGTGGTCGTTGGTGACGATGTGCCCCTCGGTGCTGACCACGAAGCCCGACCCCTCGCTGATGCCACCCAGGCTGGCCACCCGGACGGTCACCACGCTGGGCAGGACCTTCTCGGCGACGCCGGCCAGCGACTCGGGCTTGCGCTGGGCGAGCGCCGGGGCCTGCGCCGACTGCGCGCCGAGGCTGGGCACGCCGGGGCCGCCGCGCAGCAGGGCGTACGTCAGGGCGCTGCCGAGCGAGCCGGCGAGCAGGGCCGTGATCAGCGAGGCCAGCACGACCTGCCGCAGCCAGGGCCGGACCGGCGCGTCCGGATCGCTGACCGGTTCGGGTTCGCTGCCACCGTCGGCCGGGGCGGCGGAAACCACCACCGCGGCGGGCGCGTACGGATCGCGCCACGGGTCGGCGAGCGCGTCGGACCACCAGGGTGCGGGCGCGTCGCCCCCGGTGCCCTGCGACGGGCTCCCGGGCACCGGCGCTTCCGCCGCTGTCGGGGTCCCGCCGGGCCGGCGCCAGTCCCAGCCGTCGGTCACGTCGTGCCTCCCAGTCCCTCCCGCGGGTCCCGCGCCGGGGCCGGCGGAGCCGGCCGAACGTGCCACCCGGGACACCGTCCAGGATTGCACGGATGCCCGAATCGGGGTCATGGGTTGCCCGGCCGTGATCGTCTCGAACCGACTCGCGGCTGCGCTCGTCAGGTCCCACCTCTAGGCTCATACGTCAACAACCCCTCAGTTCCACTCCCGCCGCCCGGAGGTGCCCCATCGCCACGGTCGCCAGTTCCGGCAACTCGACGGCCCAGGCGCTCCAGTTCGCCGAGGCGTACGTCACCGAAGATCTCGTCCTGCGCACGGCCCGCAGTCTCGCCCACGAGGTGGGCGTGGACGCGGTGACGCCCGGGGCCGGGGCCGCGTTGCGGCTGCTCGCCGCCGCCGGAAACGCCCGCGCGGTGGTGGAGATCGGCACCGGCACCGGAGTCAGCGGTGTCTGGCTGCTGCGCGGCATGCGCCCCGACGGGGTGCTCACCACCATCGACCTGGAGGTGGAGCACCAGCGGATCGCCCGGCGCATCTTCGTGGAGGCCGGCTTCCCGCCGGGGCGTACCCGGATCATCACGGGCCGGGCCTTCGACGTGCTGCCGCGGCTCGCGGACGGCGCCTACGACCTGGTCTTCGTCGACGCGGAGGCGACCGGCTTCACCGCCTGCGTGGAGGCCGCGCTGCGGCTGCTGCGGCCCGGCGGGGTGCTCGCGCTCAACGGCGCCTTCGCCGGCGGCCGGATCGGCGACCCGGCCGCGCGCGACGTGGACACGGTCACCGTCCGGGAGACCATCAAGGCGATCCGGGAGTCGGAGCACTGGGTCCCCGCCCTGCTGCCGGTCGGGCACGGCCTGCTCGCCGCCGTCCGGAGCTGACCTCTGACCAGCCGGCGCCGGGCGACGGCGCCAGGTCGCGGCGCGGCGTCGTCGCCGGCCGGCCCGGTCAGCCCAACGTCGCCAGCCAGCGCAGCAGCCCGCGTACGCCCCAGCCGGTGGCGCCCCGGGTCAGCTCGGCGTGCTCGTCCTCGGACCAGGACGGGGCGGACATGTCCACATGCACCCAGCGCTCCCGCAGGTCACCGGTGAACTCGCGGAGGTAGAGCGCGGCCACCACCGAGCCGGCGCCCCGGTCCGGGGAGCTGTGCAGATCAGCCACCTCGCTGCCCAGGTACTCGACGTAGTCGGTGGGCAGCGGCATCCGCCAGGCGTGCTCGCCGGCCGCTTCGACGGCGGTCAGCAGGTCGGTCGCGAGCTGGTCGTTGTCGCTGTAGAGGGCGGCGTGTCGCTTGCCCAGCGCGACCGCGTTGGCACCGGTGAGGGTGGCCAGGTCGACCAGCAGGTCGGGCCGCAGCTCGCGCGCCGCGTACGCCATCGCGTCGGCGAGCACCAGCCGCCCCTCGGCGTCGGAGTTGGTGCTTTCGCTGGTCAGGCCGCCGTAGTGGCGGATGACGTCGCCGGGGCGGAACGCCGAGCCGCTGACCATGTTCTCGGCCAGCGGCGCGAGCGTGGTGACCCGCACCGGCAGCCGCAGCGCGGCGGCGCCCAGGGTCGCGGCGACCACCGCGGCGGCGCCGGCCATGTCCTTGCGCATCAGCTTCATGGCGGGCACCGGCTTGATGGAGATGCCGCCGGTGTCGAAGGTGATCCCCTTGCCGACCAGCACCACGTGGGTACGCGCGTCCGCCGGCCGCCAGTCCAGCTCGACGAGGCGGGGGCCGCTGGCCGAGCCGCCACCGACGGCGAGGATGCCGCCGAAGCCCTCGGCCGCCAGCTCCTCGGGCTCGCGGACCCGCAGGTGCAGGTCCGGGTGGGCGGCCGTGGCAGCCTCGACCTGGGCGGCGAACCAGGCCGGGTTCTTGGTCGACGAGGGGGTGTTGGTCAGGTCGCGGGCCAGTCGGGTCATCTCGGCGGTGGCCCGGGCCGTCGCCAGGGTCGCCTCGAGCGCGCCCGGGTCGGCCACCACGACGTCCACCTCGGCCAGCGCGGGTGCCGCGCCGGCCTCGGTCAGTCGGAACCGGTACGACCCCAGCAGCAGCCCCTCGACCAGGCCGCGCAGCGCCGTGTCACCGTCGGCCGGCAGCGCCACTGTGATGTAAATCTCATCTTTGGCGGACCGGGCCAGTGCCGCTCCCGCCCTTCGCCACGCGTGTTCGTCGCCCGCGCCGACGCCGAGCAGGACCAGGCGCGACGGCGTACCGGCGGGGCGCAGTTGCGCCCAAACCTCGCCGGCGTCGCCGGTCAGCCGGGCGGCGGGCAGGAGCGCGGTGGCCTCGGCCCGGACGTCGTCGGCGGGCGGCGAGGCGGTGGGGACCAGGGCGGCCGGGGCGTCCGGCCCTTCGGGACGAACGGGCAGGACGAGGGTGTCGAGCCGTACGGGCTCGCTCACCAGACGAATGGCCAGCACGCTGGACCGCACCTCCGAAAGTTCGCAGAGCGGGACCAGTCGCCGCTCTCTGGGCCCACGAAGTTCCTGAGCCACCGGCGGAGCCGGTGGCTCAGGAACGGACGAACCGTTCGCGCGGCGCGCGCCGCGCGGAGCGCTTCTCGATCAGCCGACGGCCGCCTTCAGCGCGTCACCGAGCGCGGTGGCCTCGTCGGGAGTCATCTCGACGACGAGCCGGCCACCACCCTCCAGCGGGACCCGCATGACGATGCCCCGGCCCTCCTTGGTGACTTCCAGCGGACCGTCGCCCGTCCGCGGCTTCATCGCCGCCATGTCGTCTCCCCTCAGACCTACACCAGGGTCGGTGGGTTGCCCCACAGCCACTTCGCCACAACCACCCGCAACCGTCGCGGGGGCGTCGCCCAACGATTTTCCCTGATGAACACCGCCGGACCCAAACCGAAGCAGCTTTGATGTAACAGCACCTAGCATATCTTGGATAGGCCTGTCACAATGTGCGGTCATGCAGGCACGGTCGGCACTCTTCGACCTGTACGGCGACCACCTCCGAGCCAGGGGTGGGCGGGCACCGGTCGCTGCCCTGGTCAAGCTGCTGGCGCCGTTGGGGATCGCCCCTCCGGCGGTACGCACCGCAGTCTCCCGGATGGTCCGACAGGGTTGGCTCGAACCGCTCCGGCTCGCCACCGGACCGGGATATTCGATCACACCGAAAGCGGCCCGACGACTCGACGAGGCGGCGGCCCGGATCTACCGCACCGGCCGGCACAGCTGGGACGGCCGGTTCGACCTACTGGTGCTGGAGGCCGCCGCCTCCCGACGGGACCGACAACGGCTCGCCGCCAACCTGACCTACCTCGGCTACGGCACGCTCGACGACTGCACCTGGGTGGCCACCCGGCCCGGCGAGGACGTGGACATCCTGCTCGCCGAGGCGGGCGTGCGCTACGAGCGGTTCACCGCCGCCCACGCCGCCGGCACCCCCGGCGCGATCAGGGTGGTCCGCCGCGCCTGGAACCTCGCCGAGATCGGCCGGGCGTACGAGCGGTTCGTCGCCGAGCAGAAGCGGCTGCTGTCCGGGGTCACCGGGCGCAGCAGCGACGAGGACGCGTACGCGGCCCGGTTCCGGCTCGTACACGCGTGGCGTACCTTCCTCTTCCGGGACCCGCAGCTGCCCTCGGCGCTGCTGCCCGAACGTTGGCCGGGCAGCAGCGCGGCCAGCTTCTTCGACCGGCACGCGGCCCGGCTGCGACCGGCCGCCGACCGCTACGTCGAGCAGTGCCTCGACGGCAACCACCGCCCTGCCCGACAGAAGGGTCGTTAGAACGTGACCGAGCCGCTGCTCGTCGACCGCACCGACGCCGTCGTCACCCTGACGCTCAACCGCCCGACGGCGATGAACTCGCTCGACGTCGCGCTCAAGGAAGCGCTCCGCGACACCCTGGCCGAGCTGGAGAACGACCCGTCCTGCCGGGCGGTCGTGCTGGCCGGCGCGGGCGGCTCGTTCAGCGCCGGGCAGGACCTGCGGGAGCACGTGCAGAGCCTGGAGGCCGCCGACGCGGACCCGCTGAGCACCGTTCGGGCCCACTACAACCCGATCGCCGCCCGGCTGGCCAACCTGCCCAAGCCGGTGATCGCCGCGGTCCGGGGCATGGCCGCCGGGGCCGGCGCCTCGCTGGCGTTCCTCGCCGACTTCCGGATCGGCGGCCCGAAGACGAGGTTCCTGATGGCCTTCGCCGGGGTCGGGCTCGCCGCCGACACCGGCGCCTCCTGGACGCTGCCCCGGCTGGTCGGCCACGCCAAGGCCGTCGAGCTGCTGATGCTCGCCGAGCCGGTGGGCGCCGAGGAGGCCTCCCGGCTCGGCCTGCTCACCAGGCTGGTGGCCGACGACGAGCAGGTGCTGCCGACCGCGCAGGAACTCGCCGCCCGGCTCGCCGCCGGCCCGACCGTCGCGTACGGGGAGATCAAGCGCCAGCTCTCCGTCGCCGAAGCCGGCACGCTCGCCGACGCGCTCGCCGCCGAGGCGCAGGCGCAGTCGACCTGCGGCGCCACCGTCGACCACCGGGCATCCACCATGGCGTTCGTCAACAAGCAGAAGCCGACCTTCGAGGGCCGCTGACCGGGGCGGCGAGGATCAGTCGTCCTCTTCCGGATCCTGGTTGGCCTCGGCCCCGAGCACGAAAGCCTGCATGGCCAGCTCGTCGCCGGTAGGCGAGACGAAGGCGGGCAGCTCCCGGGGGCCCAGCTCCTGCACGTACGACCAGAAGATCCGGACCGCCTCGGCGGGTGAGGCCGCCTCGATCGGCAGGTCGAGGCTGACCAGCCAGGACCGGCGGGCCGGGGGCGGGCCGAGCCGGTCGGCCAGCCCCCGCCAGAGCGCCGGGTCGAGCCGGGTCACCGGCCCGTCGAGGGCCAGGCCGTCGACCGGCACCGGCTCGTCGAGCAACCGCCGGGTGTACGACACCGCCAGCACCCCCGGGCCGGCCTCGGACTGCGGATCGTCCGGATCCTCCCGGGTCTCCCCGGTGGCCAGGGCGACCCGACCGAGGGCCACCAGCCGCAACGGCTCGTCGACCAGCACCGCGACCAGGTCACCCGGCCGGGGCCGGGCAACGTCGTCGAGCCCGGTCAGCTCCAGCGTGTCGTGGTGCACCAGCCGCTCGGCCTCGTACCGCTCGGCGGGCAGCAGCACCGCCCAGGCGCCGGGCCCGTCCGACGGCTCGATGGTCCCGCTCGTCCGAAGGTCGGTGTCGGTCATGGCCCCATCCCATCACGCCCGGCCGGGGCAGCTCCCGGCACGTCCGCAGGCCCCGCCCGGCTCACGCCCGTGCCGGCCCGGCGGCGACGTGGCAGCCGGCGAGGTGGTCGTCGACCATGCCGGTGGCCTGCATCAGCGCGTACGCGGTGGTCGGTCCGACGAACCGGAAGCCGCGCTTCTTGAGCGCCTTGGCCAACGCGGTGGAGTCCGGAGTGAGCGCCGGCACCTCGGCGAATGATCGCGGCCGGGCCGGCCGGGGCGACGGCGCGTACGACCAGAGCAGCGCGGAGAGGCCGTCGGGCAACTCCAGGGCGGCGCGGGCGTTGGCGATGGCCGCCTCGATCTTGGCCCGATTGCGCACGATCCCCGCATCGGCGAGCAGCCGGGCGACGTCGGCCTCGCCGTAGCCGGCGACCTTCTCGATCCGGAACTCGTCGAAGGCGAGCCGGAACGCCGGACGCTTGCGGAGAATGGTCAGCCAGGACAGGCCGGACTGGAACGCCTCCAGGGTCAGCCGCTCGTAGAGCGCGTCGTCGCCGCGCAGCGGTCGGCCCCACTCCCGGTCGTGGTAGACGGCATAGTCGGGGGTGCTCGCCCCCCAGGCGCAGCGGGGCAGCCCGTCGGCGCCCGTAACCAGGTCAGTCACGGCGTACACGGTAGGCCTGCCCACCGACAGCGGGTCGCGCCCCGCCGGTCAGGGCAGCCGGCCCTGCTCCACCAGCCGGGCGAACTTCTTCAACGCCTGGGTGAGGCCGAACTTCGAGCCGGGCCAGACCACCGGCCGGGCCACCCGGCCGGCGGTCCCGCCGGGCAGGTGGAACCACTCGTGCCAGACCACCTGGGTCCGGTCCCGTTCGACCGGGGTGCAGCGCAGCACGCCGGGGCCGCGCAGCAGCTTGCCGCAGTGCACCACCCCGACCTCGTACGGGGCGTCCACCCGGACCACCCGTATCTCGTCCCGCAGCACGGCTGGGCCGAGCGTGGTGACCGCCTCGACCAGGCTCCCCTCGCCGCCATCCCCCTCGACCACCCGGACGGTGGTGAACGGAATCCAGTCGGACTGTCGCTCCCAGGCGGTCAGCGCGGCGAAGACCCGCTCGGCGCGCGCGTTGACGATCACCGTCGCGGTGACCTCCCCGGCGCCGGGCCGGGCCGCCTCGGCGAAGCCGTCGCCCTCCGGGCCGGTCACGCCGACTCCGACCGGACCACCCCACCGCGCTCTCGGTCGCCGTCGGCGTCCGCGTCATCGAGGTCAACGTCGGTGGCCTCCGGGGCGCTGGGCTCGGTGGCCGAGGCCGGCGGACGCAGGGAGAGCGGCCGGTCGGCCGGCTCCCGGTCGACCGGCCCGGCGACCGGGGCGAGCGGACCGGCCGGCGCCTTCTCGTCCTCGACGGCGGCCGCGGCCGGCGCGGCGGCCACCCCGGCCTCGTCGGCCGCCTCGACCTCGTCGGCCGGGCGGTCGGCGTCAGGTCGGTCGGCCGTCGGGGCGGCCCCGGCGGACTCCTCCCTGGTGCGGCGCAGCGCCTCGGCCTCCTCGGCCCGCCCCTCGCGGAGCGCGGCGACCTCGGCCTCCAGCACGCCGATCAGCTCGGCCTTGTAGCCGATGTCGTACGCGGCCCGCCGCATCGCCTGGTCGACCTGGGCCATCCGGTAGCCGCGCAACGCGGTGTCGAAGCGCACCTCGCCGACGTCCGACTCGTGCAGCGGACGGCTGCCCGGCAAGGGCACGGCCCGTCCGTCCGGCTCGACGGGCACCAGGCCCGGATCGCGCCCGGACACCAGCACCGTCACTCCGAACACCACCGCCGCGACAGTCAGCCCGACGACCAAGAGGAGCAGAACCTGACCCATGGACAGATCGTGGCATGCGCGCCGGCATCGGGCGAGCCCTCCAAGCGCTTCGATGATGATTCGACGCCCCGGCGTACCGGGCGGGCCGGCCGGGGCGGGACCGGATAGCGTCGGGGGCGGCGGGCGGCGGGCGGATATCAGGAGGCGGCATGACCGGGGCGCTACGGCTCGGCGGGCGGACGTTCTCCCCCGGTGAGCTGATGGTTATGGCGATCGTCAACCGCACGCCGGACTCGTTCTTCGACCGGGGCGCCACCTTCGCTCAGGACAGCGCGCTGCGCGCGGTGGAGCGGGCGGTGGCCGAGGGCGCGGAGATCATCGACATCGGCGGGGTCAAGGCCGGGCCGGGCGACGAGGTGGACGTGGCCGAGGAGATCCGGCGGACGGTGGACACCATCGCCGCGGTCCGGGCCGCCTTCCCCGATGTGATCATCTCGATCGACACCTGGCGGGCCGAGGTGGCGGTGGAGGCGGTGGCGGCCGGCGCCGACCTGCTCAACGACACCTGGTCGGGGGCGGATCCCGCGCTGGCGCGGGTCGCCGCGGCGACCGGCGCCGGGCTGGTCTGCTCGCACGCGGGCGGCCTCGCGCCGCGGACCCGACCACACCGGGCCGCGTTCGACGACGTGGTGGCCGACGTGGTCGCCACGGTGACCGGGCTCGCCGAGCGCGCGGTCGCCCTCGGCGTACGCCCGGACGGGATCCTGATCGACCCGGCGCACGACTTCGGCAAGAACACCCGGCACTCGCTGGAGATCACCCGGCGGCTGGCCGAACTCGCCGACACCGGGTGGCCGCTGCTGGTCGCCCTGTCGAACAAGGACTTCATCGGCGAGACGCTGGACCTGCCGGTACCGGACCGGTTGGAGGGCACGCTGGCCGCCACCGCCGTGTCGGCCTGGCTGGGCGCCCGGGTGTTCCGCGCCCACCAGGTCCGCGAGACCCGACGGGTGCTGGACATGGTGGCGTCGATCAAGGGGGACCGGCCACCGGCGCTGACCCGCCGCGGCCTGGCCTGAGCCGTCGGGTTGTCAGGCCCAGCGGAGGACGTTCTTGCGCCAGGCGTAGAGGATGCCCAGCGCCACCACGGCGACGAAGACCGCCATCTCCACCACGGTGGTCGCGCCGAACCCGGGCCGGGCGAAGACCAGCGCCCAGGGGAAGAGGAAGACCGCCTCCACCGCGAAGAGCACGTACAGGTAGGCGTAGACGTAGTAGCGGATCTGCATCTGCGCCCAGTCGCCGCCGACCGGGTCGATGCCGCACTCGTAGCCGGCCCGCTTGCCCCACGGGTCGGCCGGGCGGCCGGGACGTAGCAACCGGTTGGCCGAGAACGCCGTCACGAAGAAGAGCACGGCGGCAAGCAGCAGGAGACCGAGCGTGGCGTACGAGCCGAGGTAATCGGTCACGGCCGGCAGCCTACCGGCCCGGCGGTCCGGTCACCGACGCGTGGCCCGCGCCGCCCTTCTCCGATCGTGCGGTGATGTGAATTACCGAGCAGCGGCACCAAGCGTCACAAAGACGGGCATACAGTGACCTGATCGGGTCCCATACGTCGGACCTCGACCAAGGTTGCCCTAAGGGGCCGACGTAGGCTCTGACGTGAGAATTGAAGCGGGCCGGGCCCCGGGGACGGCCGGCCGGCAACAGCGCGTCTAGGAGGGCACGTGGCTGGGCAAGGCGGGGTCACCATCATGTTCAGCCGCCCCTGCGACGGCGCTGAGCGAAGCGAGGTGCGGGCGTGACCAAGCAGATCCGTCAGCTGGACCGGGTGGTGATCCGGTTCGCCGGTGACTCGGGTGACGGCATGCAGCTCACCGGTGACCGATTCACGTCGGAGACGGCCCAGTTGGGCAACGACATCTCCACGTTGCCCAACTTCCCGGCGGAGATTCGGGCCCCTGCCGGCACATTGCCGGGCGTGTCGAGTTTCCAGGTGCACTTCGCCGACTACGACATCCTCACCCCGGGCGACGCGCCGAACGTGCTGGTCGCGATGAACCCGGCGGCGTTGAAGGCCAACCTGACGGATCTGCCGCGCGGGGCGGACATCATCGTCAACACCGATGAGTTCACCAAGCGGAACCTGACCAAGGTCGGCTACACGTCCAGCCCGCTGGAGGACGGTTCCCTCGACGGATACGTCGTGCACCCGGTCGCGTTGACCTCGATGACGATCGGCGCCCTGGCCGAACACGAGGTGTCCAAGAAGGACGCCGAGCGGGCCAAGAACATGTTCGCGCTCGGCCTGCTGTCGTGGATGTACTCGCGGCCGTACGAGTCGACGCTGCGCTTCCTGGAGCGCAAGTTCGCCGCCCGCCCGGAGCTGGTCGCGGCGAACGTGGCCGCGTTCCGGGCCGGTTGGAACTTCGGCGAGACCACCGAGGACTTCTCCGTCCGGTACGAGGTGAAGCCGGCGCGGATGCTGCCGGGCACCTACCGGAACATCACCGGCAACCAGGCGCTGTCGCTGGGTCTGGTGGCCGCGGGGGTGCGCTCGGGGCTGCCGGTGTTCCTCGGGGCGTATCCGATCACCCCGGCGTCGGACATCCTGCACGAGCTGAGCAAGCACAAGCGCTTCGGCGTGATCACGATGCAGGCCGAGGACGAGATCGCCGCCGTGGGTGCCGCGTTGGGCGCCTCCTACGGCGGCTCCCTGGGGGTGACCACCACGAGCGGCCCGGGCGTGGCGCTCAAGAGTGAGACCATCTCCCTGGCGGTGGCGTTGGAGCTGCCGCTGCTGATCGTGGACGTGCAGCGGGCCGGCCCGTCGACGGGCATGCCGACCAAGACCGAGCAGGCCGACCTGAACATGGCCCTGTACGGCCGGCACGGTGAGGCCCCGGTCGCGGTGATCGCCCCCCGCTCCCCGTCGGACTGCTTCTACGCCGCGCTGGAGGCGGCGCGGATCGCGCTGACCTACCGCACCCCGGTGATCCTGCTGTCCGACAACTACGTCGCCAACGGCTCGGAGCCGTGGCTGCTGCCCGACGTGGCGTCCCTGCCGGATCTGCGGGTGGAGTTCGCCACCGCCCCCAACGGCGAGGACGGCACCACGTTCCTGCCGTATCTGCGGGATCCGCAGACCCTCGCGCGCCCGTGGGCGGTCCCGGGCACCGCCGGGCTGGAGCACCGCATCGGCGGCCTGGAGAAGGCCGACAAGACCGGTGACATCTCCTACGACCCGGCCAACCACGACTTCATGGTCCGCACCCGCGCGGCGCGCATCGAGACGATCCCGGTGCCGGACGTGGAGGTGGAGGACCCCGACGGTGACGCCCGGGTGCTGGTGCTCGGCTGGGGCTCCACCTACGGGCCGATCGGCGCGGCCTGCCGCAGCCTGCGCCAGCGTGGTCTGCCCGTCGCGCAGGCCCACCTGCGGCATCTGGCGCCGATGCCGGCCAACCTGGGCGAGGTGCTGCGCGCCTACGACCGGGTGGTCATCCCCGAGATGAACCTCGGCCAGCTCGCCCACGTGATCCGGGCGAAGTACCTGGTCGACGCGATCGGCTACAACCAGGTCCGCGGCCTGCCGTTCACCGCCGCCGAGCTGGAGACGATGCTGGAAGAGGTCTGCAAGAATGTCTGAGCCCGTCGCCCTCAAGCTCACCGCCAAGGACTTCAAGTCCGACCAGGAAGTGCGCTGGTGCCCCGGCTGCGGCGACTACGCCATCCTCGCAGCCGTCCAGGGCTTCATGCCGGAGCTGAACATCCCGCGCGAGCGGATCGTGTTCATCTCCGGGATCGGCTGCTCGTCGCGTTTCCCGTACTACATGAACACCTACGGGATGCACTCCATCCACGGCCGCGCCCCGGCGATCGCCACCGGCCTGTCCGCCACCCGGCCCGACCTGTCCGTGTGGGTCGTCACCGGCGACGGCGACGCCCTGTCCATCGGCGGCAACCACCTCATCCACGCGCTGCGCCGCAACGTCAACCTCAAGATCCTGCTGTTCAACAACCGGATCTACGGCCTGACCAAGGGGCAGTACTCACCGACCTCCGAGGTCGGCAAGATCACCAAGTCGACCCCGGTCGGCTCGGCGGACGCCCCGTTCAACCCCCTGTCCCTGGCGCTCGGCGCAGAGGCCACCTTCGTCGCCCGCACCATCGACTCCGACCGCAAGCACCTGCAGTCGGTGCTGCGGGCCGCCGCCGAACACCAGGGCTCCGCGTTCGTGGAGATCTACCAGAACTGCAACATCTTCAACGACGGCGCCTTCGACCCGCTCAAGGAGCCGGCCACCCGCGACGACTACCTGGTCCGGCTGGAGCACGGCCAACCGATCACGTTCGGCAAGGACGGCCAGCACTGCGTCGTACACCCGCCGGGCGGCTTCGGGCTGGAGGTACGCGACACCGCCACCACCCCGGCCGACCAGATCGTGGTCCACGACGCGGGCGTGACCGACCCGGCGTACGCGTTCGCCCTGTCCCGCCTGCCCGACCTGGACCTGCGGAACACCCCCATCGGCGTGTTCCGCTCCGTCACCCGCCCCACCTACGACAACGCGGTGCAGGAGCAGGTCGCCGCCGCCAAGGCGAAGACCGACGAAACCCCCGAGCAGCAACTCGCCGGCCTCCTCGCCACCGGCGACACCTGGACGATCGACTAGCGTCCGGTTCACCCGCCAAGATCCGCGCACTTGTGGGGAAGTTGCTGTGTCCCGGCACCGGGAGGCGGCAACTTCCCCGAAGTTGCGGGGGCACCGCCCCGAACGGGCGGCTCAGATCGAGACAGCGGGCGTGGAGCGGTCGTCGCGCACGTAGACGAGCATGTCGCCGGTCTCGATCTCGGCACCGGCCTGGTCGGTGAGCGTCACCACCCGGCCCCGGCGGACCAGGGCGATGACCAGTGAGTCCAGCTCGCGCGGCGACCGGCCCACCTCGTCGCGGTCGGCCGAGCGCATGGCCAGCGCCATGCCCTGCCCCGGGGTGAGCAGATCCTCCACCACCTCGATCAGCGGCGGGGCGGAGGTGGAGAGGCCGAGCAGCCGGCCGGCGGTCGCCGAGGAGACGATCACGTGGTGCGCGCCGCTCTGCTTGAGCAGCGGCGCGTTCTCCGCCTCACGTACGGCGGCGATGATCCGGACCTGACCGGCGGTGAGCTGCCGGGTGGTGAGCGCCACCATCACGGACGAGTCGTCACTGTCGGTCGCGATGATCACCGCCTTGGCCGTCCGCACGTGTGCCTCCTCCAGCACCGCCGAGCGGGTCGCCGAGCCCTCGACGGTGACCAGCCCGGCCGAGGTGGCCTGCCGCAGCGCGGTGCCGTTCCGCTCCACCACCACGATCCGGGACTTGTCCGTCCCGTTCTCCAGCAGCGCGGAGACGGCGCTGCGCCCCTTGGTGCCGTAGCCGCAGATGATCACGTGGTCCTTCACGGTCTTCCTCCAGCGGATCAGGCGACGACCGTTCCGGTACTGGTCAGTCAGGACTTCCAGGGTGGTACCGACCAGGATGACCAGGAAGAGCACCCGGGCCGGAGCGACGAACAGCACGTTGACCAGCCGCGCCAACTGGCTGGCCGGGGTGACATCCCCGTAGCCGGTGGTGGAGAGCGAGACCACCGAGTAGTAGAAGCAGTCGAGGAGAGTCAGCCCGCCCTCGTTGTTGCCGTCGTGGTAGCCGTCCCGGCCGAACCAGACCACCGCCACCGTGGCGCAGACCAGGGCCAGCGCGCTGAGCAGGCGCAGACTGAGCGCACTCAACGGCGCCCGCCGGTGCGCCGGAAAATGGATCACCGTCAGCCCCGCCCCACCGCCGTCGCCGCCTGCACGTGCACAACATAGCCCCTACGTCGCTGCCCGCCCTCTCGGGTCGGGTTCCCTCCCGGGCGGTCGGACGGGGCATGATGGGGGGCGTCGGGCCGACGACCGCGAGGAGGCCGCATGTCGTTGCTGCGACGGGTGATCGGCGGGGTGCTCCGCCGGGTACGCCTGCGGCAGGGCCGCACGCTGCGCGAGGTCGCCCAGGCGGCCGGCGTCTCGCTGCCGTACCTCTCGGAGGTGGAGCGCGGGCGCAAGGAGGCCTCCTCGGAGGTGCTGGCGGCGATCTGCCGCGCCCTCGGCATCCACCTCTCCGACCTGCTGGAGGAGGCCCGCGACGAGCTGCGCCGAGCCGAGCGGCGGGCGCCGGTGGCCTCCGGGCCGGCGCTGGCCCGGCTGGAGCGGGCGCCGGCGGCGCGTGGCGCGCGTACCGGCCCGCAACTGCGGGTCGGCGGTGGGCCGCGGCTGCACGTCACCCGGCGTCCCACCACCCCGACCCCGCTGCTCGGCGGGGCGCTGCGGCTGCCGGCCACCGCGCCGACACCCGTCGGCCCGGAGATCGGGTACGCGTCGCCGACGATCTTCGGTACGGGCACCCGGATCTGGCTGATCCCGTCCGCGCCGGCCGTGCGCCGTCGTCCGCGTACCTCGGTCATGCTGGCCCGGCAACGCGCCCGAGCCGGCCGGCGACGGCTGACCGCCGCGTAGTTCTGCCCACGGCGGATCTGCCGGCGGCAGAAGCGCTGGTCCCAGGACTGCCGGCCGCCGCAGGCTGGAGACCGCCGGTTGCCGGGCGGTCCGTCGCCCACCGGCGGCACGGAGGGTGGTCAGGTCATGGGGTACGGCATCTGGATGTTGGACGGCGGGCAGCCGTCCTTCGGCGACCAGGTCTTTGAGCGGCTGCTCAAGGAGCGCATCATCTTCCTCGGCACCGAGGTCACCGACGCCTCGGCCAACCAGATCTGCGCGCAGATCCTGCTGCTCGCCGCCGAGGACCCGGAACGGGACATCTTCCTGTACGTCAACTCGCCGGGCGGCTCGGTCAGCGCCGGAATGGCGGTCTACGACACCATGCGCTACGTCAAGAACGACGTGGCGACCCTGGCGCTCGGGCTGGCCGGCTCGATGGGGCAGTTCCTGCTCTGCGCCGGGGCGGCCGGCAAACGCTTCGCGCTCCCCCACTCGCGGATCATGATGCACCAGCCGTCCGGCGGGATGGGTGGCACGGCCGCCGACATCACCATCCAGGCGGAGAACATGCTGCACGTGAAGCGGACCATGCAGGAGTTGACCGCCCAGCACAGCGGGCACACGGTGGACGAGATCCAGCGGGACTGGGACCGGGACCGTTGGTTCACCGCCGAGCAGGCCCGCGACTACGGCCTGATCGACCAGGTCATCACCCGCGCCGAGCAGCTTCCGGCCTGAGGGTGCGGGACCGGCCGGCAGGATGCTCCCGCCGGCCGCCCGCGCTCGTCTCAGGGGTAGCTGATCAACGCGCTGGTGCCGTACGAACCGACGACCGGGGTGCCGGCCTCGTTGATGGTGCGCTCGATGCCGCCGCTGCCGTCGAGGAAGACGGTGACCGCGTCGTGGAAGCGCACCCCGGCTCGGCGGGGCGCCTCGATCGCCCGGTCGCAGCGGATGTCCACCTTCTGGTTGAAATACGAGTAGACGCCGAGGCCCCACGCCTCGTGCTCGCGGACGTGGTCGGCGACCTTGTAAGACGCCCAGCCCTTGCCGGTCGGGCTGCGCCAGGCGGCCTGGCTCGGTGGGTCGTAGGGCAGTTCGCTCTGGTAGAAGATGGTCCGCCCGCGCTCGCCGTTCCAGACGGTCTGCCACCGCTGGTAGTGCTCGACGAAGAGCCCGTACGCGGTCACGTCGTCACCGTTGACCACCACGCCGGTCTCGGCGGTGTTGACGGTCCAGCCGATGGTGCCCGGCCTGCCGTGGTCACCGCGCCAGGCCCAGATGTTGTCGATCAGGGTGTGCCGGCTGTTGACCACCAGGCTGGTGGCCGCCCGACCCGCGTACGGGCCGCCGATCCGGAAGAAGACGTCCTGGAGCGAGATCGGGTTGGCAGCGTGCGACCGGTTGCTGTTGCGCTTGCCGACCTCGACCAGCACCTCCGACTCGACCGGCCCGGCGTCGACCAGCACCCCGGCGACGCGTACGCCGTCCACGTCCTCGATGCACAGCGCCGCGTCGCCGGTGGTCGGGGCGAGGCTGGGCATGCCGAGGCCGAGTACGACGGTGTCGGGGTGCTTGACCCGCAGCGCCCGGTCGAGGTGGTAGACGCCCGGGGTGAGCAGCAGGTGCCGGCCCGGGGTCAGCTCCTGGTTGATCCGCTTCGCCGAGTCGGTGGGTTTGGCGATGAAGAAGTCGGTCAACGGCAGCGACGGCACCGACCGGGCGTTCGCGCCCCAGGTGGTGCCGGCGCTGTCGCGGCGCAGCCCGGGCACGGCCACCCGCCACCGGCCCGCGCCGTCGACGAAGAGGTACGGCTTCTCCCGGGTGACCGGGCTGGTCGCCAGCGTGGTGTACGGCGGATCCGGGAAGCCCTGCCCGGGCGCGCCGATCACCCCGGAGAAGACCTGGTTCCACACCCCGTTGGTCCAGTCGCCGCCGAGTTCGCTGTCCCGGGTCAGCCACTGCTGCTGGGAGCCGTTGATGGTGATGCCATCCACTTTGGAGTCGGCCAGGTAGCCGCCGCTGGAGTAGCCGCCGTTGCCCGGCTCCAGCCAGAGAATGCCCTTGATGTGCACCCGGCGCATCGGGGACGCCTGGGAGACCGCCCACTGGTTCGACCAGTCGGTCGGGGTGACGGCGAGGTTCTCCGCCGAACGCCAGAAGTTGGTGAGCGCGGAGATCCCGGCCGCCGAGTTCGGGTCGGGCTGGCCGACAACCCGCACCGCGCCGTGGATGTCCACGTCGTCCGGGTGGGCGCCGAGGCCTGCGACGGTGGTGTAGTAGCCGAGCTTCGCGTCGACCTCGTACCGGCCGGGCTTGAAGAGTACGGCGTACCGGTTGGCGCCCATCTCGTTGTGTTCCTGCGCGGCGAAGATCTGGTCCAGGTTGGACTGGATCTGCGCGGCCGGGGTGGACGGGCCGTACACGAAGACGTTCGGGCCAAGGTCGGGGTCGGTGGTGTCGGGGCGGGGGGCGGGCGCGGCGGCGGCCGGGAGGGCGGGAAGCCCGACGGCGGTGAGCGACGCGGCCGAGGCGGCGGTGACGGTGAGGAAGCGGCGGCGGGAGCGGTCGAGTGATCTCATCTGCCTGCCTGTCGATGGGGACTGGGACGGCGGCCACCGAGCGCCAGGAGAACGCTCTCCGGCCGGTTGCCCTGTTCCTACTCCATCGACGCCCATCGCGCCAGGGACCGCCGGTTCCGGAACCGTCAGCGGCCGTCGTAGCGGGCGCGGGCGGCCTCGACCTCGGCCAGGTGGGTGGTGGCCCATGCTTCCAGGCCCGCGACCAGGTCGAGCAGGCTGCGGCCGAGGTCGGTGAGCGCGTAGTCGACCCGAGGCGGCACGCTGGCGTGCACGGTACGGGTGACGATGCCGTCGCGCTCCAGGCCGCGCAGGGTCTGGGTGAGCATCTTCTGGCTGATGCCGTCGACCCGCTCGGCCAGCTCGCCGTAGCGCTTGTCGCCGCCGGCGAGGGTGAGCACGATCAGCACGCTCCAGCGGTCGCCGATCCGGTCGAGGACCTTCCGGCTGCCGCAGTTCCGGTTGAACGGGTCTGCCTGCACGGCTTCACTCTCTCTCAGTGCGTATCGAACTTCAAGGTGCCTACTCTCCAACGGGAAGTAAAGCCATGGTGTTCCCGTTGCTGTGCGAAGACAGTGTTCTACCGAACGACCACAGGGAGTTCCCATGTCCATCGTCGTCACCGGCGCCAGCGGCCACCTCGGTCGCCTGATCGTCACGTCGCTGCTCGACCGGGGCGTACCGGCCGGCCAGATCGTGGCGGTCGGCCGCGACATCGACCGGCTGGCCGGCCTCGCCGAGCGCGGGGTAGTCACCCAGCGAGCCGACTACGACGACCCCGAGTCGCTGCAGGCCGCCTTCGCCGGCGCCGAGAAGCTGATGTTCGTCTCCGGCAGCGAGGTCGGCCGGCGCGTGCTACAGCACGGCAACGTCGTCACCGCCGCCCGAGAGGCCGGCGTGGGGCTGGTCGTCTACACCAGCATCCCCAAGGCGGACACCTCCAGCCTGGTGCTCGCCGCCGAGCACAAGGCCACCGAGCAGCTGATCCTGGACGCCGGGCTGCCCCACGTCTTCCTACGCAACAGCTGGTACCTGGAGAACTACACCGCGCAGCTCCCGACGTACCTCCAGCACGGCGTCGCGGGCGCGGCGAACGACGGCCGGGTCAGCGCAGCCACCCGCGCCGACTACGCCGAGGCTGCCGCCGTGGTGCTCACCACCGAGGGGCACACCGGCAAGGTGTACGAGCTGGGCGGTGCGCCCTTCACCCTGACCGAACTGGCCGCCGAGGTCTCCCGGCAGAGCGGCAACACCGTGTCGTACCTCGACCTGCCGGTCGACAAGTACACCGAACTGCTGGTCGGGGCGGGCCTGCCGGAGGGGTACGCGGCCGTGCTCGCCGACGGCGACCGCGGTCTGGCCCAGGGCGAGCTGGAGGTAGCCGGGCACGACCTGGCGAAGCTGCTCGGCCGCACGCCGACGACCCTCGCCGAGGCGGTCCGCGCCGCGCTCTGACCCGATGTTTTGGGAAGTTGGGGCCTCGGCGACTCGTTGGAGGCCCCAACTTCCGCTCGCCTACGCGGGCTCGGTACGCCGCTTCACCAGGCCGTCGACGAGGGCCTCGACATAGTCGGCCGTCTCCTGCCAGCAGGTCACCGAGTGGCACTTGATGCCCATCGCCTTGACCGGGTAGTCGTTGCCGCCGTGGTCCAGCCGGTCACCGACGAAGAGCACGTTGTCGTGCTGCAGGTCCAGGCATTCGAGCAGCTTGCGCATGCCGTACGCCTTGTCCACGCCCTTGCGCGTGACGTCGATGGAGGTGGAGCCGCCGCCGCGGACCTCCAGATCCGGCAGCTGCTCGGCGACGGCGTCCCGGAGCCGCTGCTTCTTGCTGCCGTCCGGGTCCCAGCCGTACTTCTCGGCGGGCGGGGCAGACTGGCCCAGCGCGGAGAAGGTGATCTGGCTGCCCCGGTCCTCGACGATGTCGCCCCAGGTCTTCGCCTCCCAGAGGTCGAGCGCCTTGGCCGACTCGGTGAGCGCCGTGATGATGCGGGCCTTGTCCGCCTCGCTCAGATCCTCGGCGTAGATCTGCCGCCAGTCGCCGTCCTGCCAGCGGAGGTACCGGGTGCCGCAGGTCGGCATCAGGTGCAGCCGACGCAGCTTGTCCTCCGGGAGATCAAGGTGGGCCAGGACCTGCGCCTCGAACTGCTCGAATCGGCCGCCGGAGATGATCAGGACGTCGACCTCGCCCAGCAGGTGGCCGAGAAGCTCCGCCATCCGACGATCGATCTGGGACTTGGAGACAGCCAGGGTGTCGTCGAGGTCGAACGCCACCACTCGAAGATCGTTCATCAAGTACCACCATGTCTCGCGGGCAGGCCAACTTGCAGGGTACCGACGGTGACCATCCGTCGGCCGCGAGCCCTGAGCATCACGCTGAGCATTATGTCCTTGGCGGAGGGTAGCAGCGGATCGACTTGCTCGGGCCCGGACGAAGGGGTCCGCAGCCGATCAGCGTCAGGACGCGACGCGTTGAAGCTGATCTTCGAGGTGCCCCCGACAGGAATCGAACCTGCGACACACGGTTTAGGAAGGGTTCAGCGGCAAGCTGCGGACCGTTGGATCTACCAGGCAGAACAGGTCGGGCGCCGCAACGCGAAGCCTTGATCATTCCGCGCCTGCTCCGGATCTTGCCTACTGCGCTTGCAAGCCCTCACTCCTCTTCATCAAGCCACTGGAAGGGGCTGCGCACCCAAGGTGAGCCGAGGGTCTCCCGATCGGCCTGCTGTCCGCGCTCAAGGTCCGCGAGTTCGAGAAGCGTTCGGTCAAGCTCTACAAGATGGCTCAGATGGACAAGATCCATAATCTCGGCGGAGTCCGGCTCGTTGACACCGTCGCCGACGAGCCACAGGTCATCGTCAGACCTGGCAACGACGAGCGCCGGAAGTTCGCCCCGGATGACGGTGTGCATGGCGATCGCAGATCGGTCACCTGGGAACCGACCACGCCGAAAGCTCGGCAGACGCATGTCGAAGAGTATGTACCGGTCGCCCAGATCAAGGCAGGCTCGGCAGCAGCGGCCGTCGATGCAGCAACCATCGAGGAAGCCTCTTTCTAGGCATCCATCGATTCGGGTCGGGGGGCGTGCTCGCTGCACACCGAAGCAGCCCGGCGGACGGACCGCGTGCGTAGCCCGCCGCGCGCTCCCGTGTGGAGGCGCGCGGCGGGGTACGGACCGTCAGCCGACGCCGCGTTCGGCGCCCGGCTGGACGTGGATGCCATCGGCGAACTCGACAATGTCCTGCTGGGTCCAGCCGTGGGCGTCCCAGATCTGCACCAGCATCCAGATGCCATCGGGCTGCTTGACCCACAGGTCCTTGCCCTGGGCAACACAGGGCGGCCCGGTCGTGTTCGGCGCGGACGCCGTCACAGGCGGAGTCGCTGCGGGACCCTCGGGTAGGCATCCGTCCTGTTCTTTGAGCACGCTGGGCTTGCCGCCGACCTCAAGCTGCGTACCGGTCGGGGTGGAGTGGTCGTCCTTCGACTGCAGCGTGATGGCGATCTTGTCGACGAAGTTGTCCGGGTTCTTGTCCGCCGCGTTCTGGGGAGCAATCGTCAGGCTGGCGACATCGCCGCCCTGGATCTCCCAACCCGCTGGAACTTTGTCGATCGTGAAGCCTTGTGGCTGCTTGCCCTCGTAGGCCACGAGGCGGGTAGCGATGACCTGGGCCGGCGCCTTGTCGGGAGGGGTGGTGGCTGGGCCGTAGGTGACGGCGACGGCCAGCGCGGCGACCGCGAAGGCCGAGGTACCGAGCGCGCGGACGGACCGGCGGCGGCGCAGCGCTCGGCGGCCCCGGGCCAGGTCGGCGTCGGCCTCGGCGGCCGACGGCTCGGCGGCCGGGCCGGCGATGCGAGCGAGCCGGTCGTGCAGATCCATCATCGGGTGGCTCCTGTCAGGGGAAACTCGGCAAGGGCAGCCCGCATCCGGTCCAGGGCGCGGGCGGTCTGGCTCTTCACCGTTCCCTCGGAGCAACCGAGGGCGTCGGCGGTGTCGGCTACGGGAAGGTCATAGAAGTAGCGGAACACCAGTGCAGCGCGCATCTTCGGTGGCAGATCGCGCAGGGCCCCGCGCAGGCCGTCGTCGAGGTCGCCGCTGCTGTCCGGTTCGGCGCGGGGCCGGTCCGGAAGTTCCGCCACCGAGAGTTCGTGGCGGCGCCACCACCGACGGCGTTCGTCGGTGAGCGCGTTGACCAGGGTCCGGCGCAGGTAGCCCTCGATGTTGTCCGCCCGCTGAAACGCCGGCCAGGCGACGTACAGCTTGGTCAGGGTGGACTGGACCAGATCCTCGGCCAGATGCGCGTCGCCCGCGGTCAGCAGCGTCGCCGTGCGTACGAGCCCGGCTCGCCGGCTGAGCACGAAGCTGTGGAACTGCTCGTCACGCTCGGTTTTCATATAAGCCCTCCTTCACTCCCACAGCCCACTGACGATTCGCGAGCGAGCGGGGTTGCATGGCGCAGGGGAGCGCGCCGACGCACCTGTGGTGTGGTGCGGAGGTGGCATGCTTCTTGGCCTTCAGAACTTGGGCTCGACCGGCGAGGGCAGCATGCCAGCCCACTTGTGTAGCACGGCCTGGTCTCGAAGGGCTCCTTCGGCGACCTCTTCGCGCAGTGACCGGCGCTCGGCCGGTTGGGCGACCTCGCGGTAGAGCTGGAGGTCTACGAAGCCGTAGGTGGCTACGTCGTAGCTGGCTCCGGAGAGCAGGCGGGGGATGCGTGCCCAGCAGCACGTCATGAGCCAAATTGTCGCTTCTCACGAAGGTGCTGTGACCATGCGAAGTTCGTAGCCAGCAAGATGATCTACGTTTTGCCTGGTGCCCCCGGCAGGATTCGAACCTGCGACACACGGTTTAGGAAACCGATGCTCTATCCCCTGAGCTACGAGGGCGCGAGGGCCTAGTCTAGCGACCCGCGCAGAGACCCGGGGTGGCAGGGAGTGACCCACGTTGACCTGCGTTGTCCCGAACCCACGCCAACCAGACGAGCGACATCCGAGTTCAGAGCCACCACGCTCAGCGCGGCCGGAACCGGCGGGAGCACTCGCCGTCGTGGTCCGGCCGCAGCAGGCACCGCTGGCCGCCGGGAAGGATCCGGTCGCAGAAGACCCAATGGCGTACGTTCTGGTCGTCTTCGGGTGAGACGGTGGTGCCGCCGGGTTCGGTCTGCGGCAGCACGTGCGTCCAGTGCGCCACCACCCGGGCCAGCCGCTGCGCGGCGACCAGGTCAGTCACGACCACCGGCAGGTGGATGATCCAACGTTCGCTCATCGTCCCTGGCTCCGCTCGTTACGGGCACGGGCCTGCTCGGACTGCCACCGGCGCAGCGCATCCTTGATCCGGTCGGTCTCCCGGCGGCTCTGCGCGAGCGCGTCGTAGACGGCGGCCAGGTCACCGGCGACCCGGTCGAGGAACTCCGTCACCTCCCCCGGGTCGAGCCCGCGCCGACCCATCGGCGTCGACCGGAACCGCTGCCCGCGCACCTGCCACGGCCGCAGCGGATGGTAGGCCGCCGAGCGGTAGCAGGTCGGCCCGCTGGCCGACCGCTGCGGACGCCGGTTACGCCGGAAGAAACCACGCATGGCAGGACCTGCCTCTCACCGTCGAGATTGACCTGTGGAAGGGGCAGGCCCGTCGGCCCGCCGCGTACCGGCGGACCCACCCCGGGCACCTGCCACCGCAGCCTGACGATCAGCGGTACGACAGCAGGGCAGCTTCATCGACTTTCGGGCCGCCATGATCACTCAGGCGATCCGTAGCCTCACTCATCGTGCAACGGCCTGATCCCTTTTCGCAACTCCCGATTTGGTTTGGGGTCATTGCGTGTCGAGTCCTGTTCGGTCCACACTGGTCGTCATGACTGGAAGCCCGACCGTTCGTCGGCGGCGTCTGGCCGCCGCCCTGCGCCGGCTGCGCGAGCAGACCGGACTGACCGCCGACCAGGCGGCGAAGGAAATCGGCATCTCGAAGTCCGCGCTGAGCCGGGTCGAGAACGCCCAGGTCTCCGTGCTGCCACCGGTCGCCCGCAGCCTTCTTGAGCTGTACGGCGTCGAGGGCGAGGAGGTCGCCGCCCTCGTCCAGGTGGCCCGGGACGCGCGCAAGCGCGGCTGGTGGCAGGCGTACGACGATGTGCTGCCGGACTGGTTCGAGGTCTACGTCGGGCTGGAGGCGGAGGCGTCGGAGATCCGCGCGTTCGAGTCCCAACTGGTCCCGGGCCTGCTGCAGACCGCCGACTACGCCCGTACGGTCATCCGGGCCGAACACCCGGACGCGCCGAAGGAGGAGGTCGAGCGCCGGGTCGAGCTGCGAATGCGCCGCCAGACGAGCGACACGCCGCCAAAGCTCTGGGTGGTGTTGGACGAGGCGGCCCTGCGGCGGCCGGTCGGCGGAGTCGAGGCGTTCAAGGCGCAGTTGAAGCGGCTGGCCGAGGAGTCGGAGCAGCCCCGCCGCACCATCCAGATCCTGACCTTCGGCGCTGGCGAGTATGGCTCGATGGGCAGCGCGTTCAGCGTGCTGGCTTTCCCGGAGCCGGCCGATCCCGGGATCGTCTACATCGAAACCCGCGCCGGTAGCCTCTATCTCGAAGGCCAACAGGTCAGGGAGTACAGCCGGGTTTTTGAGCACCTGGTCGCCACGGCGGCAAGCGCTCGGGAGTCGCGCGACCTGATCCAGGGGGCGATCGACGAGCTATGAGAGGACGGGCGCGGTGACGGAGCTCAGCACGACCCCCGTGACCTGGCGGAAGAGCACCCGCAGCAACGGATCCGGCAACTGCGTCGAGGTCGCGGATGACCTGGCCGGCAAGGTCGGCGTACGGGACAGCAAGGACGTGAGCGGCCCGGCCCTCACGTTCAGCCAGGCGGCATGGTCACACTTCGTCAACGGCCTGAAGCACCCGACGTCCGGCAACTGAGTTCCGGAACACGGGGTGCTGTCCATTGTCGGACGGCACCCCGTAGTTCTCGGCAATCACTGCGCTGGCTCACCCGGCCACCGTCACCGACGGCCGGCCATCGGTTGAGTCGTTCAGGTCATCAAGTTCGTAGCGGCTGAACCACCCTCCGCCGCGCG
Organism: Micromonospora sp. NPDC048999; assembly: GCF_040649295.1. Classification (NCBI taxonomy): domain Bacteria; kingdom Bacillati; phylum Actinomycetota; class Actinomycetes; order Micromonosporales; family Micromonosporaceae; genus Micromonospora; species Micromonospora sp. NPDC048999. The sequence continues at coordinate 190,942 of NZ_JBEZFI010000001.1, forward strand.
CCACCAGGGATGCCGCGCACGGTCTCCTCGCGTATCGACAGCACCGCAGCGTATGTGACACTCATGCCGACTCAGGACCTTTCTGAACTTGATCTGCGGTAGCACCGCATCAATTCTGCAAAGGTGCCTGAGGCTGTTACGCGGCGTTCAGCTCCCATCTGCCGACGGGTCGCTGTCAGACGCCTAGCGTCCGCGTAGGTCGGCCCGCAGAATGTCGGAGCCGAATCACCACCCCTAGGAGGTCCAGACTCCATGCCCCGTGCGCTCATCCGGCGAGTGATCCTCGCCCTGTCCTTGTCAACGGCTGGCTTAGCCTCCCCGTTGCTCACCGCCCCGGCATCGGCCAATCCGGACGGTACGGGTCTGGTCATCAGCGAGGCGTACGTCAACGGCGGCTCGTCCGGCGCGAGTCACCTCAACAAGTTCATCGAGCTCTACAACCCGACGTCGAAGGCGATCTCCCTCACCGGCGACACCCTGCAGTATCGCGCGCCCACGAGCACGGTCGTGCCGAGCGGCGCGCAGGTGTTCGCGCTGTCGGGGACGGTGGCCGCGCACGGCCACTTCCTCATCCAGCTGCCGAGCAACGGCACCGGTGGCGAGGCACTGCCCACACCCGACCTCAACACCGGCGGCAGCATCAACCCGGGCGCGGGCGGTGGCACGCTCTTCATCGCGGCCAGCACCTCGGGTGTGCTGCCCACCGACGCGGCCGTCATCGACAAGATCGGCTGGGGGAACAGCAACTCCCCGGAGGGCAGCGCCGCTAACGGCAACTCGGTCGTCCTGAGCTATCAGCGCGACGCGGCCGGTACGGACACGGACAACAACGCCGCCGACTTCCGCGTCGCCACCCCGACGCCGCAGAACGCGGCCTCCGACGGCGGCACGGTGGCCGTCACGGTGACGAACCCCGGCAACCAGAACGCGACGGTCGGCGCCTCGATCGCGCCGCTGACCCTCAACGCCTCGGGTGGCACCACGCCGTACACGTGGACGGCGACCGGGCTGCCCGCAGGCCTGGTGATCTCCTCGGCCGGGGTCGTCTCCGGCACCCCGACCTCGGCCGGCACGTCCTCGGTGACGGTCACCGCGACCGACTCGACCGGCGCGAGCGGCTCGGCGTCCTTCAACTACTACGTCGTGGCCGTGACGAAGGTCCTGCCGATCGCCGAGATCCGGGGCACGAACACCGACACGTCGCCGTACCTCAACAAGACCGTGACGACCGAAGGCGTCGTGACCGCTGCCTACGCCACCGGCGGGTTCAACGGCTTCTTCCTGCAGACCGGCGGCGCCGGCGGCACCGAGGCGGAAGACGCCACGCCGGGCGCCTCCGACGCGGTCTTCGTGTTCGGCTCCGACGCGGCTGGCCAGGTCAGCATCGGCGAGAGCGTCCAGGTCACCGGCACCGTGCAGGAGTACCAGGGCAAGACCGAGATCAGCTTCCCGACGGTCACGAAGCTCGCCACGGCGTTGCCCGCCGTCAAGCCGCTCGTGATCCCGTGGTCCCGCCTCGCGACGGATGCTCAGAAGGCAGCGCACGAGGGCGAGCTGATCGCGCCCCAGGGTGATTTCACCGTGGCGGACAACTACAACGCGAACTGGTACGGCTCCTTCACCCTCGCCGCCGGCAACACCCCGCTGCGCCAGCCCACCGACGTCGGCCCTGCTGGAAGCGCCCAGGCGTATGCCGTGGTCGCCGACAACGCCGGGCGGACGGTGACCCTGGACGACGGCTCGAGCTGGAACTACAGCACCAGCACGTACACCGGCACGCCGCTGCCGTGGTTCACCCAGAACAACCCCGTCCGCATCGGTTCGAAGGTCACCTTCCACCAGCCGCTGATCCTCGACTACCGGTTCTCGCTGTGGAACTTCCAGCCGACGCAGCAGGTGACCGACGACGGCCACGCGGTCGCGACCTTCAGCGACACCCGGGCCGAGAACCAGCAGCCGGCCGCCGTCGGTGGCAGCGCCCGCCTGGCGACGTTCAACGTGCAGAACTACTTCCCGACGACCGGGCAGGCGTACGTCGCCAAGGGTCTGGGCACCTGCACCTACTACACCGACCGGGCCGGCAACCGCATCACCGTGAAGACCTGCTCCGGCCCCGGAAACAGCTCCGGACCGCGCGGTGCCGCCGACGACGCCAACTTCCAACGGCAGCAGGCGAAGATCCTCGTCGGCATCAGCCGGCTCGGTGCCAGCATCGTGTCGCTGGAGGAAGTCGAGAACTCCGTCAAGTTCGGCCAGCCGCGGGACACCGCGCTCGCCGGCCTCGTCGACGCGCTCAACGCTGCCGCCGGCTCGACGGTGTGGGCGTACGTGCCCTCGCCGGCCGAGGACAAGCTGCCGCCGCTCTCCCAGCAGGACGTGATCCGCACGGCGTTCATCTACAAGCCGGCGGAGGTCGCCCCCGTCGGGTCGTCGGTCGTGCTCACCGGTGACTCGGGCCCCGGCCAGCCGTTCTCGATCGCTCGCCAGCCGCTGGCACAGGGCTTCAAGAAGGTCGGCGCGACCGACGCCGATGCGTTCCTGGCCGTCGCCAACCACTGGAAGTCCAAGGGCAGCGGGACCCCGCTGTACGACGGCGACGCCGAGAACACGTCCTCGCCGGCGGTGAACCAGGGTTCGTTCAACGCGACCCGGGTGCGGCAGGCGCAGGACACGACCGCCTTCGCCGCGCAGGTGGCGGAGAGCCTGGGCACGAACCGGATCTTCCTGCTGGGCGACTTCAACGCCTACACGCAGGAGGACCCGATGCAGGTGCTGTACGCCAAGGGCTACACCGACCTGGCCGCTACCTTCGACGCGACGGAGGCGACGTACTCCTACAACGGTCTGCAGGGCTCGCTCGACCACGTGCTGGCCAACGCGGCCGCCCGCGCGCTGGTCACCGGGGCGGACGTGTGGCAGATCAACGCCCAGGAGGCGGTGGCCTACGGCTACAGCCGCTACAATTACAACGCCACGCTGCTGTTCAACGGCAACGACCCGTTCTCGGCGTCGGACCACAACCCGGTCGTCGTCGGGCTGAACCCGCCGGTGACGCCGGCCGTACCGGCCTGGACCGCCTCGAAGGTGTACAACACCGGCGACCAGGTCTCCTACCGGGGCTCCACCTGGCTGGCGCTCTGGTGGACCCAGAACCAGACCCCGGGTGACCCCTACGGCCCGTGGCAGGAGATGGCGACCGCCGCCGACGGCACCGCCATCTGGACCCCGTCGCGCATCTTCGACACCGGGGAAACCGTCGTCTACCAGGGCAAGAAGTACGTCGCCCAGTGGTGGACCCGTAACCAGGTCCCCGGCCAGCCCTATGGCCCGTGGAAGAGCATCGGCTGATCCGACAGTAGAGCGATCGGGGCCGCCTTCTTCGCGAAGGCGGCCCCGATCGTTGTCTCAGCTGCAGGCGGTGCCGTTGAGGTTGAACCCGCTCGGCGCGGCGCCGTTGCCGGAATGGGTGGCCTGGAAGCCGATCTGCGTCGACCCGCCCGGTGGAATGGCGGCGTTGTAGCTGAGGTTGGTCGCGGTCACCTGGCCGCTGGTCGGCGCGAACGTGGCGTTCCAGCCGGAGGTGATGGTCTGCCCGGACCCGAGGTTGAACTTCAGCGACCAGCCGTTGATGGCGGCCGTGCCGGTGTTGGTGATGGTGATGTTGTCGGTCAGTCCGTTGTTCCACGCGTTGACGTCGTTGGTCACCCGGCAGGTCTTGCTGCCGCCCGACGTCGGGCTCGTCGTGGGGGCTGGCGTGGTCGGGGCCGGCGTGGTCGGGCCGGTTGACGGGCCACCGCCGGCGCCCTCGCTCACGGTGATGTTGGAGCTACCGCTGCTCTGGTAGCCCTCGGTCGCGAGGATCTGGTAGTTGTGGGTGCCGAGGTTCAGGCCGAGGCTGGCCCACGCGTTGAAGTGGTTGGCGGTGGTGATGGTGCCGCCGGTCCGCTTCTGCTGCCGCACACTCCAGTACTGGTAGAACGTCGCCGTCCCGATGATGGAGGGCTGGTTGACGCGCTGGGTGCGGTAGATGTCGTAGGTGCTGCCGTCGGTGGTGACGGAACCCAGCCGGGTGGCGCCCGTGCTCGGGTTGTAGCTGCCGAAGTTCTCCACGACGTAGTACTCGATGAGCGGGTTGGTCGTCCACCCGTACAACGCCAGGTAGCCGTTGCCGTTCGGGCTGAAGGTGCCCGAGTAGTTCACGGTGTGGCTCGAGCCGGGGTTCCAGCCCTTGCCGACGACCATGTTGTTCATGTTGCTCCACTGGACGCTGTACTGGCCGCCGGCACCCATGGTCATGCTGACGTTGCCGTTGTCCTTCCAGTACGAGTAGAAGAAGCCGTTGTGGGTGCCGGTCGAGTTCGAGGTGAGGGTCCGGTCGGCCTCGGCATGGGCGGTGCCGGCCAGGGTCACCGAGGCTGCGGCCAGCACGACGGCGCAGGCGCCGCCGATGAGCAGCCTGATGCGGTCGCGCCCGTGGCGCTTCGGGCGGGTCGGGGAGTCGTTCATGTGCGGTCCTCTCATCAAGACCGGCCCGGAGGCCAAGACCGCGTGACACGACTCGACGTTGTTGTGGGTCGTGGCCTGAAGTCGCCGATCGTCGAAGTTCATCGATGGTGGCAGTATTGGTCGGACCCACATGACTGTCAACGATTTCCGGAAGGACCGCGAGAGACCATCCTCGGCCCAGGCTCACCGAAGTTGCGTTTCGCCTGGTAACTCGGCTTGGCTAATCGGCGAACCCGGAAAGCCCTCGGAGGAAGTCTCGCCCGATGGATGAAATCTACGGCCAGGACGCCGAAAGTTTCGGTCTCGATCCGGTCCTGCTGCCCGCCTCGGTAACTTCATCAGCAGAACACTCCGGGCACTTGGAACGGCGCCCGGAGTGTTTGCCGTGTTGATCAGGAGTGGATCGGTGTCTTGCGTCGGATTCGGCTTGCTCCGAGCAGGGCGCCACCTGCGGCTACCAGGCCCCCGCCGAGGGCGAGGGTGTTGGCGGAGCTGTCACCGGTTACCGGCAGCTCCTCGCGGTGGTCGAACTTGCCATGGCGGATGCAGATGGTGACCGTGGCTGGATCGGACACCACGGCGAAGCCGTCGAACCTGCCGGTCGCGCGAGCGGTGTTGACGACCTTGCCCTTCTTGACGTCGGCCTTGGTCACCACATACGGGTTGACCGCGTGGCAGTCGGTGCTGGTGCCCGGGGCCAGCGTGGTGTTGTTGCAGACCACGGGCCCGGCGGTCGGGTCGTCGACCGTGACGTTGGTGATCGTCACCGTGCCGGTGTTGGTCACCCGGTAGGTGTAGAAGATCTGGTCGCCCTTTACCGCGAAGCCGTCGTTCTCGCACTCGTTCTTGCATTCCGACTCGACCCGGGCCATCTTGTCGATCGACAGGCTGGCCTGCACCGCCCGAGTGGTGACGGTGAAGGTGGCATCGTTGGACGACACCGTCTGGTCATGGAACCGGCCCGTCGCATGCGCGGTATTCACGATCTCCCCAGCCGCCACGTCGGCTGCCGTAACCGTGTACGTGCCCGTGCAGGTGGTGCTCGCCGCCAGGTCAATTGGTGAGCCACCCGAAGGTCAGCACACCGAGCCAGATCCCGGCGACGATCGCAACGAGGTGGAGGATCACCGACCATGCCTTGAGACCGATCTGCGGTGATCGCGGTTCCGTCATGACGCCTCCCGGCCCAACAGGCGGCGCTTGACCGCCGCGTACTCGTCGGCGGTCAATGCGCCCTCCACATAGAGCTGGTGCATCCGCTCCAGCGCCCCGGCCAGCTCATCGGCGGAGCCAACCTCGGGCCCGACCCTGGGAGCCGGCGCGCGAGCATCTTCTCGGCCTGGCGTCGAATCAGGGCCGACAGCATGCGCGCGGAGATCGCGGAGCTCCCGTGCGTCGAACGTCGGACTTAGCGTCGAGTCGGCCTCGGCATCGGCCCAGAAAACGGCGCGCAGGGTGCGGCGGTTGAACAGGAACAGCAGCGGCAGCCCGCCCATCGCGGCGAACACCCCCGCGACGACGAGCAGACCGACGTCCACGCCGTGCCGGCCTGCCGGGTTGAGGCCGTAGTCGAGGAAGTTCCAACCCAGGCTCAGGAAGAGTGCCGGCCAGGCGAGCCAGATCAGCCGGGGCCCGGCCCGCAGGCCGAGCGCCGCATATACGAACAGGCCGGCGAGCCCGCCGAACACGCCGCCGATCATGGTGCCCGCCGCGCCGTCCGGACAGGGACGGGCACTCACGTACGGGCCGCCATCGGCACACGAACCGCCGATCGCCATAACCGCACGCATGCCGAGAAACAGCCAGGTGATACCGACGACCGCAACCATGAGACCGACGACGGTTGCGATCGAGCCGCGTACGACTCGGGTGGGTGGCATAACGAGCACAATCGCCGGAGCCCAATGAATGGGCAAGCCTTTGTCACCAATCCGTTAGTGCGGCTCATTCGGCCCGGCCGTCAAGCCGGCGGCGCAGGGCGGCGGCCTCCCGACGACGACCGGCACGGTCGAGGAGTTCGGCGATGACCAGGTACGCGGTCACCAGCTGGTCGCCGTGGACGTCGGGGTGCTGCTCGACCAGTTGTTCGTAGATGCCCACCGCCTCGGTCGCAGCCGCCCACGCGTCGTCGAGGTCGAATCCGCCGGAAGCGCGCACGAGGGCGAACCCCAACAGCGCCCCGCCCAGATCCGCCGAGACCGGCGTGCTCGACTCGGCGGCGAGCGCCTGCCGGATCTGCACCGACTCGGCGCTCAGCGCCGCCGCGCGGGCGTGCTGACCGCTCTCCGCCAGCACGAGGGCCAGGTTGTTGAGCGCGCGGGCAAAGGCGTCGGCCGCTTCCGGGTTGGGGGTGCCGATTCCGCGGAGAATGTCGACCGACTCCTCCGCGGCTGACACCGCTTCCCGCACCTGGCCGAGCCGTCCGTGGGCCGCCGCGAGATTGTTGAGCGCGAACGCGAGCGACGACGCGAAGGCGTCGGGCCGGTCGTGGCGTAGTCGTCTGAAGGCCGTCACGGCCTCGGTGGCCCTCGCCAGCGCTTCGGTCCGCCGGCCGAGTTGGCCGTAGATCATGCTCTGCCCGGTCAGGCACTCACCCAGGCCGGGCAGGTGGGCGTCCTCGTTCTCGTGGACCAACCGTCGGTAGGTGGCCGCCGCCTCCTCGACACCGACCAACCCGGCCTCCAGCTGCCCGACGCGGGCCTGCCGGATGCCGAGGTTGTACTGCGCCCGGGCCAGGGCGGCGCCGTGCGAGCGGGGCGAGGCGGCGGCGAGTTGCCGGCTGATCCGCAGCACCTCGGCGGCCACGTCGAGCGACTCTTCGTGACGCCCCACCTCGGACAGTCGGTTGGCGTACGCCTCCAGGCTCTCGGCGAGCCAGCGGAGATTGCCCTCCGGCGCGACCTCGACCTCGGCTCGGTGTGCCGCGACCGCCTCCTCGGTCGCCCGCAGCGCCTCGATCGGGCTGCCGAGGGCGGCCAGAATCTCGCCGAGCGCCTTGCGGGAGGTGCCGAGCTGAGCCCGGTAGGCGGCCGGGTCGATGGCTGCGAGCTGCTCAAGCACGGCCAGTGCCTCCTCGGCGGCGCCGAGCGCGTCCGACCAGCGACCGGACTCGGCGAATGCCGCGGTGAGCGTCTGCAGATCGTCGGCGAGCGCCGGTGCGCGCGCGGCCGGGTTGAGTTCGACGAGCTGACGGTCGACCGCGACGGCCTCGGCGAGGATGGCGATCGCCTCGACGGGCCGACCCGCTCGGCTCAGCGCCCGGCCGAATTCGCGCAGCGCGGTGGCCAGCACGGGCAGCCAGCGGGCCGGGGCTGCGGCGGCGATTCGCCGGCCGTAGTACGTGGCTTGTTCCAGCGTGGCGAGCGCGTCGTCGTGGCGGCCGGCGTCCGACAGCAACGGTCCGGCGATGGCGAGCGCATCGACGTACTCGGGGACGAACCGTTCGTCGACCTCCAGCAGGTCCTGCCATGCGTCGACAGCCTGTAGCGCTCCCGCCAACGATTCGTCCGATCGGCCGAGGTCGCGGACGATACCGGCGAGGGAAGCCAGTGCTGCGGCACGGCCCCGCAACACCTGGACGTCCGGGTCGGTGACGCGACTGTAGATGTCGCAGGCTTCCCGGGCCAGCGCGACCCCATCCCCGAGGGCGCCCCGCTTGGCCCGCAGCAGGGCCAGGTTCGTCAGAACGAAGGCCAGCGCCGGCAGCTGGCGCGGGTCGGCTGCGGCGGTGCGCCGCCGCGTTGCCGCCGCGCGCTGGTAGACCTGCTCGGCCTCGATGAGCCGACCCGCGTTGACGAGCCGGAACGCCCACTGGGCCAACAGGGTGGCCTGCTCGCTCTCGTCGCTGGTCGCGGCGATCAGCTGCGGGACGAGCCGGTCGGCGAGCGCGGCGGCGCCGACGTCCAGCTCGCTGTGTGACTCGAACTCCAGCACGGCGTCGATCGCCTGCAACAGCGGCAGGTCGATCGTGGGCAGGGCGGCGATGAGACTGAGGCCAGAGCTGCCGGCCGCGACCGCGAGGGACGGGTCCACGCGTAGCCGGGGTATCAGCAGCCGGGTACCGACGTGCGGCCAGCGGGCGGCGGAGGAGGCGAGGAAGATCACCGATCGGGCCAGGTGCCATGCCTGCTGACTGCTTGGTGCCAGCAACGCGGTCGCGTGCCTGGCCGCCCACGGCAGGGCCGGATAGTCGGAGTCGTGCCCCTCGATGGTGAGAGCCAGGAAGTCCTCGGCGAGCCGGTCCGGGTACAGCGGCTCCAGGACCGTTGCCCGGTCCGGGCCAGCGGGCGGGTAGCACTGCGCATGGTCGTCGAGAAGTCGGCCCGGGTCGGTGGTGATGTCCAGCCGGTCGATCAGGGCGGCTGCGGCGGGCCGCGCGCTGCTGCCCGCGAGGGCAGCCACGAACACCGCCTGGTTCATGATCGCGGGTGGGGTGCGGTAGGAGCCGCGGGTCGGGTCGAGGTCGTGGGCGGCGTCGCCGTAGCGGGTGGCCCAGTGCTGATGCTCGCGGTCGAGCAGATACAGCGTGAGCCTGCCGTAGTCGCCGGGCGGCGGCCGGATTCCGGTGGCGTACGCGTCGACGGCCACCAGCGCGGCCAGGTGGATGGCCAGAGTCAGGGCCATGTCCGGATGCTCCAGCGAGCCCGGCGGCGTGATCGCGTGCCGATCGGTCAGGCCGTAGCGGGACGCGAACGCGTCGCGCGCCGCTCGGAACATGTCATCCCGGGCGCCCGTCTCCCCGGGAAGCGGTCCCAGCGCCTGGCTGGAGGTCGCCGCCGCCAGGTTGGCCACGGCGGCGCGTACCGCCGGCCACGCCTCGGTGCCACGGGCCAGCAGCAGCACCCGTGCCGGTACGCCGGGACGATGCAGCAGGGCGTTGCTGAGCAACCAGGTCAGGTGCGCCAACGGCCACCGGTCGGCGTAGTCGACCAGGAGCAGCACTCCGGCCGCGCCGTCCAGGCGCAGATCCTGGCTGCCCGGCGGCGGCAGAACGGTGCCGGGCCCGTGGACGGCGGTGACCACCCTCCAGCCGGCAGCGGCGGAGTCCGCGGCGAACCGGGCGGCGAGGCGGGTCTTGCCCTGCCCGCCCGGTCCGTGCAGCCATCGCAACGCCAGCCTGCCGGGCGAGGCCCGCCAGCGGCGGAGTTCGGCCAGGTCATCGGCGCGCCCGCTGAACGGGACGACCTCATGCCGCGCGTTGAGCATCCGGCTGGGCAGTTCGGTCAGGTGTGCGTCGTCGACCTCCTCGGGCGGCTGCCAGCTCCGCAGCACGTACACCGGGAGGCCATCCCCGAAGACGTGGATGTCGGCGCCGATCACGCCGTAGCCGAAGCCGCCTTCGACCCGGATGTATTGGCTCCCCTGGCGATCTGCCCAGGCGCCGGGGGTCGTGGTCATCGCACCCCTCCTCACCGCCCGGGTACTCGTCCGGCCCCGCCGTTCCGTTGACGCTGCCGGGCCGGGTCCCCCGCACGGATCGGCTGAACAGCTCGCGGTGCCGCCCGTTTGCCTGACTGACGTAGGATCCCAAGCCCCGAGAGGAGTCCACATGCGATTCTTCGTCCAGGAACGTCGCGGTCACGGCCTACAGGACATGGTTGACGGCGCCTTCGGCGTACGCAGCACCGACAACTACCTTGAACTGGAGACCCGGCTCGACGACGGCACGTGCCTGGTCGCCTACGTCGTTCCCAACGGTCCACGGCAGGTCGCGTTCGTGGCCAACCTGGAGGACGAGATCAATGTGCTGATCGACGACCTCGACGGGGCGCCGGAGCGGTTCGTGCGACAGATCGCGGCCAAGTACCCGACGTTCGTCCGACTCGCCCAGAACGGTGAGCGCGGCAACCTGAGCGACGGGGCCCTGATGCCGATGACCGATCCGGACACCGGGGCGGAGACGGTCGTGGTGGCGGTCACGCTCGGCGGCGTGGACACCGCGTACCCGGAGACGTGGTTCGAGCAGGCCGGCCTGGAACGGCTGCAGTTCCTGACCGAACTCACCGCCGACCTGCTCGAGGAGAACGAGGCCCGGACCACCCTCCACCTCTAGCGCGTCTGCGTCTCCTGCGTTCGGAGCGCCCGCTCCACGGCCTGCTCCACGCGGGCATCCTCGCGCAGCTTGCGCCGTACGCGGTTGCGGCGGGCGAGCAGAAGCGCGACGACGATGCCGGCGATCAGCAGAGCGACCAGCAGCGACAGCGTCCACGGGAGGGCCCAGCCGTGCGCGGTGACCGAGATCGGCTCGCGCAGGGTGGTGGAGCCGGAGGCGTCGGTGAGCAGCGGCGTGAGGGTCACGGTCGCGGCCAGCCTGACCACGGGCGCCATGTCGTGGACGGGCACCGTCACCTGCCAGCTCTCGCCCGGAAGCAGTTCCGGCGGCGAGGCGATCTCGCCCGCGTCGGCCCGCAGCCAGCCGAACGGGCCCGAGATCGACACCGTCTGTTGGCCGGACAGGATGGCGTTGCCGGTGTTGTGGATCCGGTACGTGATGGTGGCATCGCCCTTGCCGAACGGGTTGGCCGAGCCGGCGTAGTCGACGTGCAGGTCATCGATCGTGAGGTTCGGCTTGAGCTCGCCGCCGACCCGCAGCTTGATCCGGATGCCGAGGCGCCGGTCCACATTGATCCCCTCGGCCGCGTCGGCCTGGGTCAGCGAGGTGACGATGCCGCCCGCGTAGTCGCCGGGCGTGGCGTTGTCCGGGATGGTGGCCTCGAAGGGGACCTCGACGGTCTTTCCCGGCGGGATCACCACGCGGTCGCGGTCGGCGTGGACCCAGGCACCGACCCCGACGGACTTCTTGTCCCTGGTGAGCAGGTCGAGCTGGCCTGTGCCGGTGGTGAAGCCGTCGGCGGTGTAGACGGCCAGGTCGAGTGGAGCCTGGCCCCGGTTGGCCACGACCAGGGCGTCCTTGACCAGGCCGCCCGGGATGACGGCATAGCTGAAGCTCGACCGGTCGGCGCCGTAGCTGTTCGCGGCGGTCCGGACCGTCCAGGTGACGTCGCCGGTCTGGGCCAGAGCGGGGCCGGCACCGAGACCGACGGCCGCGACGGCGGCGAGCAGGGCCAGGGCGACGGTACGGGCGAGGGCGGTGGTGGTGGTCTTTCGGCGCGGTGTGGGCGCGGGCATCTCGGGGTCCTCGGGCGATCTTGGGCGGATCGGGCAGGCCCGGCGGGGCGGGCACCCGAAGGTGCCTACCCCGCCGGGTGAAACGGGTCCGATCAGCTGCTCAGCGCAGTGATCGTGAGGGTGGCGCGGTAGCTACCCTTGTCGACGCTGCCCGGGATCTTCAGGTCCAGGTCGGCGCCGAGCTTGGCCGTGCCCCGGGGGTGGCCCTGGGTGGCCCAGCCAAGGCCGCGCGCGACGGACAGGCCCGCGCCGCGGTCGTCGTAGGCGGAGGCCACCGAACCGCTGGCCTGGGCGCCGGCGCCGTCCTCGAGCACCTTCGGCGTCCAGCCGAGGTAGGCGCCGGAGAACGACTTGTCGCCGTCGCGGAAGTCACCCACGCTGGCCGAGATCGACCACGGGGCGAGCGAGCGGCGGCCATCCGACACGACGATCGGGTTGATCTGGCCGGTCGCCGAGAAGTAGTCGCCGTTGTGCTCCTCGGCGAGGCCGAGGTCCACCAGGCCGTTGTAGCCGTCGATCGTCCAGCCGAACTCGCCCGGAGCGGCGTTGGGCACGTTGACCTGGATGTTCTGGCCCTCACCCTGGTACGGGTGCACGGTGACCTTGTCGGTGATCGAGCCAATCGGCTGGCCCTCGGCGGTGTTGGTGCACTTGAGACCCAGCTCCACCGACGCGTTCGGCGCCGCGCAGGTGCCGCTGCGGACGTTCTCAACGACGAGCTTGTCGTTGCGCACCTGAACCTTGACGTAGCTGCGGACGTGCTCCTGGTTCTGCGACGAGTTGTACCAGTAGCTGTCCGGGTTCAACGGGTCGGCGCCGTTGCCGGTGCCGCTCGTGCCGCTGTTGTCAGGCTTGGTGATGTCGTAGTACTTCGAGCCGGAGGCCGAGTTGGCCGTCACGTAGAGCACCCCGCCCGGGCCGGCGACCACGTCGGCCGCGCCGGGCTGCTCGTCCGGGTTCGCCTTCTCGCCGTTCTTGAGCAGGTAGCTGCGGGAGTACGCGTGGTCGTGACCCGCCATCACCATGTCGATGCCGAGCTTGGAGAAGGCGGTCGGGAAGTCGACCCGACGCACCTTGGCGTCGGAGTCCTTGGCGTGGCTGGCCGGCGAGTACATCGCGTGGTGGAAGACGAGCACCTTCCACTTGGCCTCGGCCCCGTGCTTGTTGACGACATCGGTGATGTAGGCGACGTGCGCCGCGTCACCGCCGCCACCCGAGCTGGTGGCGTAGCTGTTGCTGTTGATGTCGATGAACAGCACGTCCTTGTAGATGAACCAGTAGTCACCGCCCGACGTGTTGGAGGCCGGGTTGCCGTTCGAGTACAGCGCGCCCGACCGGTCGGTGTTCGGGGTGAAGTGGTGCTGCTCGAAGGACTTCGCGCCGACGTCGTGGTTGCCGATGGTCGCGGCGACCGGGACCTGACGCAGCTGGTCGGGGGCGAGGAACGCGTTCCACTGGGTCTCGGTGCCGGCGGTCTCGACGTGGTCGCCGCCCGACACCAGCAGCTCGGCGTTCGGGTTGGCCGCGGTGGCGACCTTCAGGGTCTCCTCCCAGCCGGCCTGGTCCTTCGGCACGTTGCCGGAGGAGCCGATCTGCGGGTCGCCGAAGAACAGGAAGTCGTAGTCGCCCTCGAAGTCCTGCGTCTTGAAGGAGTAGGTCGGGGACCAGTTGCCCTCGGTGCCGACCCGGTAGGAGTACGCCTTGTGCTCCCGCAGGTTGGTGATCGTCGCGTGCCGGTTGAAGCCGCTGCTGGCAACGAAGTTCGCCCCGCCGGTGGCGGCGAAGGTGACGGCGTCGGCCGGGAACTCGCCGTTGACGAGCGAGGCGGTCGGGGCGAGCTGGACCACCTGCGCGGTGTCGGCCGAGGAGTACCAGGTCACGATGCGCTGGGACTCGTCAGCGCCCACGCCGAGGATGATGCCGGTGAGGGCACTGGTCTCGGCGGCGCTGGCGCTGATGCCCAGGCTGCTGCCGACGGCGGCGGCGAGGCCCAGGACCGCCGCCGTGGCCCCGGCGGCCACGCGGCGTCGCACAAGCCCGGGGGCCTGCACTGGGGTGCTCAATCTCATCGATTCCGTCCCTTTTCTAGAGAGGAGAGAGGTGCGGAAATGCGGACTCAAGGTTTCGCGGCTCGATGAACCGGCCGTGAATCCGACGGGGCGAAGCGGTTGCCCCTCCCGGAAACCTGCTGCTCTTTCAGGATTCGAGGACCCTCTGCACGAACCAGATCAGTCCCATGACCGAAACGCCTGCGGAAATCGCGCCAGTCGCCCAGAGACCGACCTTCGGGATACGGTGCCGCAACACGACCAGCAGCGGGAAGACGACCGCGATGATCGCCAACTGCACGGCCTCAAGTCCGACGTTGAATACCAGCAGGGACCACAGCAGGGTCCACGACCACGCCTCGTTGATCCCCAACGCGCTGGCGAAACCCAGGCCGTGTACGAGGCCGAAACAGAACACCACCCCGAGGCGGGTCCAGCCCGCGCGGTCCAGCCGAAAGTGACCGCCTCCCGGCGTCTCGAGGTCGGCCGCGTGGTCGCCGCGCCGCCAGAGCCGCCACAGGTGCCAGCCGGCCACAACGGCGATCGACAGCGCGATCACCGGCTCCACAATGCTCGCCGGCACGTCGACCAGCCCGAGCGCGGCGAGCATGAACGTCACCGAGTGCGCCAGGGTGAAACTCGTGGCGGCGAGCACGACCTCGCGCAGGCGCCGTGACCCGGCGATGAGCGCCAGCAGGAACAGGATGTGGTCGATCCCGGTCAGCAGGTGTTCCCCGCCCAGGTGGAAGAACTCCCAGAACCGCTCGTACCAGGCCTGGCCGGTCGAGAAGGACGGACGGCCGGCGTCGAGCGCGGCGCTGCCCGACCGGCCGTCGATGTCGTAGGTGACGATCGTCTTGGTGCCCTTGACGTAGCCCTCGGCGTCGGGGAACAGCGCGCTGCGTACCTCGTGCTCGTCGCCGCGCTCGGCACAGGCCCAGTCGAGCAGCAGCTCGGCGTACGGCACGTCCTCCCGCTCGCCCATCGTGAAGTCGCCGACCTGGCTCGGCGTGCAGGGCCGGCCGCCGGAGGTGACGGAGAAGCGCTCGGCGACGTACCCGACGGCCGACTTCGCATGGGCGGTGAGCGCCGCGGCCTGCCCGGCGGTGTCACCGGCGTCGAAGGCGGCGATTCCCGTCCGGAAGAGGGGATCGTCGCGCTGGTAGTCGGCGGCGGACACCACGTAGAGGTCGTACTCGAGTTCCAGCTTCGTCCGCACGCGCTCCCCGTCACCCTCGGTGACGTGGACGTACACGGTCGACGTGAACCCGTGGGCGAGCGCCGGCCCGGCGCTCAGCACAACGGACACCGCCGCGATGACCCCGACCACGGTGGCGACGGCGGCCCGGCGGACACGTGTTGACATGGCACTCCTTTGCTTGGCGAGTGCACCGTGCCCGGCACGGCTGAACACGGGTCGGACCGCCGGCGAACCGTTGAAGAACAGTCCGTCGGAACGGCGGCGAGCGGATTGACCTCGGCCGGAACTGGGATAGGAAGGAGCCGCCCACCACCTGCGAGCACCCGAAAGGACGATCGCCTTGCGTCCCCCGCTGAGAGCTGTCGCCGTGCTGGCCACGGCCGCCGCACTGGTCACCGGATGCAACTCCGGCAGCGACTGGTCACGGCCACACCCCAAGCCCATCGCCGTCGGCACCCTCGGCCCGGGGTTCATCGACCCCGCCGCCCCGCCCACCCCGGAGGGGACCGTCACCCCCCAGCCCGGCTCCTGGGCCGGGGTCCGCCCGTCGAAGGGCTACCGGGTGGTGCTGCTCACCGCAGGTGACGACCGCCCGACCCGGGCGCTCGTGACCGCGGTGAAGGACTGGGCCGAGCACGAGCACGTCGACCTCAGAACGGTGGTCGCCGGAGACGGCAACGACCTCGTGCCCGGCATCACCCGGGCCCTTGAGATGGGCCCGGACCTCATCGTCAGCGTGGGCAACGACCTCGTCGACCCCCTCGCGTTGGTCACCGCGAGCCACCTGTCGCAGCAGTTCCTGGTGGTGGGCGCGGAACTGGCCGAGCCGACCCACAACGTCACGGCGGTCGACTGGTCCGGCGCCTCGTTCCGTGGCGAGGGGCTCGGCGCGTCCTCGACGTACGACCCCGACTCGTTCACCACGGAGCGTTGCGCGGCCGCCATCAGGGCGGGCGTCGCGGCCGTGCTCAACGACCTGACCGGCATCGTGATCTGGCTCGACCAGCTCTGACGCGCGGTCGCCCGGCTCGCCTGCCGGCGAGCCGGGCAACGCCGGCCGGGCAAAAAGGGTCCGCGGCCGGAGCCTGTGAGGCTCCGGCCGCGGACCGGTGTTCACATCCGGACTACAGCTTCGCGCACTGACCCGAGGCCGGGCCCTTCACGCTGTTCGGCCGGCTCTCGTTCACCGGGGCGGGGGTGTTGCCGGAGCAGGCCAGCGGCCCGCTGACGGTGTTCGCGGCGACGACAACCGGCTGGCTGCCGGTGTTGCCGGTGACGGTGACCGGACCACTTGCGGTGACCGAGTCGATCCGTACCCCACCGCTGTTGGTGGTGATCGACACCGGACCGTTCACCTTGCCGTCGCTGATCTTCAGCCCACCGGTCGCGCCGGTCACCGTGACCGGGCCGGACACCGTCGCGCCGGAGATCTCGAACAGCACCGGGCGGGTGGCCGACACCGGGCCGCTGATGGTGCCGCCGATGACGACCAGCGAGGCACCCGGGTTGACCGTGACCGGGCCCGAGACCGTGGCGTTCTCCAGGCAGACCAGGCCCGCGCTGACCACCAGCGGCTTGCTGTACTTGCCGGTGATCGTCGTGGTGCACTGCGGCCCGGCCTGGCCGATGGCCGACCGCGGCTGGGTGTCCGCGGTGACCGGCGAGTTCGCCGCCAGGTAGCTCACCAGCATGGTCAGGTCGTTGTCGCCGGTGGTCATCGGGTTCGTGCCCCCGCCGAGGGTGGTGAAGTTGTCACCGCCGGCGGCGAGGAACGAGTTCATCGTGACCCGGTACGTGCCCGACGGGTTGAGCGGCGTGCCATTGAGCTTCACCGAGGTGATCCGCGAGCCCTTGGCCGCCTCGGGGTTGTAGGTGTAGCTGAACCCCTTCGAGACGCCCAGCCACAGCACCGGGCGGGACGCGCCCTCCGGCTGCCACTGCTCCTCCAGCACCTGCTTGATCTGGGCACCGGTGTAGCCCTTGGTGACCACGTCGTTGGAGAACGGCTGGACCGCGAAGGCGTCGGAGTAGGTCACCGTGCCGTCGGCCCCGTACAGCAGGTCCGACCGCAGGCCACCGGCGTTCATGAACGCGATCTGCGCCCCGCCCCGGCCGGCGTCCTTGGTGCCGGCGAGCTGCACGTCGGCGATGAAGTTGCCCAGCGCCGACTCCTTGCCCCGGTCCTCGTTGCCGTTGGTGTAGGCCCGCGTGATGTTCGCGGTGATCGAACCGAGCTTCTGCTTGCCCAGCTCAGTCGCCTTGACCTTGGCGGCGGCCACGATGTCGGCCACCTTCGGGTCCTGCGGCGCGCCGACCACGTCGAGCAGCTTCGCGTCGGCCGCGGTCACCGACTTCGTGCTCGGGTCGAAGGTGAGGTTGACCTTGCCCAGCTTCACGCCGTAGTCCTCGGCCTGCACCACCGGACGCAGCTTGCTCGTCCCGGGCACCGGCATCATGAAGGCGTACGGCTGGTGGGTGTGGCCGCTGAAGATCGCGTCGATGTTGGCGTCGACCCGGGTGAACTTGCCGAAGACCGGGTCGTTGGCCAACGCCTCGGCGGAGGCGATGTTCTCCGTCGCGGCGCCCTCGTGCGCGAGCAGCACCACCACGTCGGCCTCGCCGTTGTCCGGGTTGCCGTCCTTGAGCTGGCGGGCCACCAGGTTGGCCTCGGCCACCGGGTCACGGAAGGTCAGGCCGGCGATGCCGTCCGGGCTGACCAGCGACGCGGTCTGCTCGGTCACCACACCGACGAAGCCGACCCGGACCCCACCAATGTTGGAGATGGAGTACGGGGGCAGTACCCGGTCGTTGCCGCGGTAGACGTTGGCACCCAGGTACGGGAAGGCGGCGCGGTCGGAGACCCGGCTGCTGAGGTCGGCGACGCCCTTGTCGAACTCGTGGTTACCCACCGCCGAGGCGACCAGCCCCATGGCGTTCAGCGCGTCGATCGTCGGGGTGTCCCCGTCGATCGCCGAGACGAAGGTGGACGCGCCGATGTTGTCACCGGCGGAGAAGAACGCCGTGTTCGGGTTCTGCGCCCGCAGCTGACCGACCAGGCCGGCGAGCTGAGCGGCGCCGCCGGCCGGCTGACCACCCACGGTGGCCGGGGACTCCAGCCGGCCGTGGAAGTCGTTGATGCCGAGCAGCTGCAGGTTGACCGGATTCGCGCTGTTGCTGATGCCCGCCACGACCGGGGTGTGGTCGCTGCCGACGTTGTCGTAGTGAACTTCGCTGGTGAACGAGGTCGTCGCCGTCTCGGCGGCGGCGAGGGCGGGAACACCGCCGGTCAGGGCGAGGGCACTGCTTGTGACGAGGATGCCCAACGCGCTGAGGGGGTGCCTGTTTCGGAGCTTCAAAGCTGCGCCTCCGATAGGGGATGGATGGGGGAACCTAAACGCAAATTGATGACTTTGCAGGAACCGCCAGATGTACGGAGCAGGTTAGCCTGCCGGCCGCTCTGCAACGTAGATCAGATAAAGGTGCAGTGAGCTACAAAGACCCTGTTTGCATTTGTCGGTCGCCACGATCGGCAGCAGCTTACGTCGTCCTTGGCGGTCGATCTGCGGCTGGCCGCACCGCCGATCGCGGCCGGCGCGGGGCATCGCGACGGCCAGGATGAGCGTGGTGACCCCGGCGAGGGCCGCGAGGTGCGCCCACTGGAAGCCGTGACGCAATGGTTCCCCTCCCTCGCAGTAGTGGAATGGCGAGAGGTAGCGAAGACCATCAACGCCGATCGGGCCGGCCATCGTATGTACGGCATAGGTGAGGACGGCGATGCGGCGGGCCGGCGGCTGGCCGAGATGCGCGACTTCTACGACTACCTGTGGCGCGAGCTGCCGGCGCTCATCGACCGCTGGCAGACGCAGAAGGAAACCTAGGTAGCCCCACCCGGCGGGGGCGGTGGGCAGCGCCGATCGCGGTAAGCTACCGTACAGTCACTACTACAGCTTGTCGTGACTGCGGTCGGGTGCGTATCCTCCACCAGCCCGACTCGGAGGTGTTGAATGGCGGACGATGACGCGGAGGTCACCGCGTGGGCGTTGGCCGCCGGTCGGGGTGACCGGGAGGCCGCCGCCCGGTTCGTCCGCGCGACGCAGCAGCAGGTCCGACGGTTCCTCGCCGCGCTGACCTCCCCGTCCGAGGCCGAGGATCTGGCCCAGGAGACCTTCCTGCGCGCAGTGCGGTCGCTCCCGTCGTTCGCCGGACGGTCCTCGGCGCGGACCTGGCTGCTCGCCATCGCCCGCCGGGTCGCGGTGGATCACGTACGGGCCGCGGCGTCGCGCCCGCGGACGGTGCCGATGGTCGACGGTTACGACGCCCCCGACGCGCGCCGCAGCGACTTCGACCGGCAGGTGGTGCTGGAGCGGCTCATCGCCGCGCTGCCGGCGGACCGGCGCGAGGCGTTCGTCGCCACCCAGGTCCTCGGCATGTCCTACGCCGAGGCGGCGGAGGTGTGCGGCTGCCCGGTCGGCACCATCCGCTCCCGGGTCGCCCGGGCCCGCGAGGACCTCGTCGCCGCAGCGAACAGCCCCGCGACGGGCGCGCGGCGCGGCGGCGGCGCGGCCGGCTGACCGGGGCACCCCCGGGTGACCTACGCCAAAACGACGACTCAGCAAAAATACGCGGGAACCGACACCACCCCCGGAACGACTACCGGTACATGGGGTGTGACCACTGGCGCGAAGTGCTGTCGGCACAGTTGGACGGGGAGGAGACCCCCGCCGAGCGGGTGACCGCGGAGACCCACCTGAACGAATGCGGCGACTGCCGGACCTGGTACGACCGGGCCGCCGCAGTGACCCGCCGGGCCCGGCTGTCGGTCACCGTGGCCGGCGACGACCTCACCGACATCATCCTCGCCGAGCTGCCCGCACCGGCTCCACGCCGGCGGACGCGGCTCGCGCTCACCCTGCGGACGGCGCTGGGGCTGATCGGCGCGCTGCAGGTCATCCTCGGCCTGACGCAGATCGGGCGGGGAGCGACCGACGCGCACGCCCACGCGGCGGCCGGCGCGCTGGCGTCGGGGCACCTGTGGCACGAGTCGGCGGCCTGGAACGTCGCCGTCGGCGCCGGTTTCCTGTTCGTCGCGACGCGACGCACACCGCCGACGGGGCTGGTGCCGATGCTGTCGGCGTTCGTCGGCACGCTGGTGCTGCTCTCGGTCAACGATCTGGCCACCGGGCGGGTGGAGATCGCCCGCCTGATCAGCCACGGGCTCCTGCTCGCCGGATACGGGGTCGTCGTCGCGCTGTCCCGCGCCCTGCCACGGCCCGGCGGACCGGCTAACCGCGAGCGCCCGGAGGGGCCGCGCTGGCGCCTGCCCGCCGAGGAGCAACCGGAGTCACCCGGGTTGCGGCTGCTGCCGCCGCCGTACCCCGGCTCCGCCCGGGCCGCCGACCGCTGGGCGGCCTGACCGACGCCCGGGCGACACCGGCCCCGGCCGTGCGAGTGGCGCCGTCAGCCGCCCAACCGGCGAACCATGTTCATGATCGTCTCGACCTGGGCGCCGCCCTTGATCGGATAGTTGGTGGCACCGAGGTAGCCCCACCAGTCCCAGCAGCCGTTCGGGTTCACCCCGGTGGCGACCGCCTGCGGGTAGAGCACGATCAACTTGTTGGTGTCGGCGTACTGGTTGAGGTTGGCCCGGTCGACGAACGCGGTGCCGACCTTGGCGTACCCCTGGGCGCAGCCGTGCAGGGCGACCAGTAGCCGGCAGGTCTGGCCGGCGGCGCAGGCGCTCGGCACGTACGCGAAGCCGCTGGCGTCCAGGCTCAGCCCGTTGGCCCAGCCGTTGACCGCGAAGCTGTCCTGGCTGAACCGGATGAGCGTGCCGCCGAGCGGGCCGGTGTTCGGCGCGGAAACCCCGCCGAGCAGCTTGCCGAGGAAGGCGTTCTGCGGGTCGGTGCCGCAGTCGTTGAGGAACGGCGAGGCGGTCGCGGTGCAGCCGACCGTGCCGTACGGGGTGACCCAGGCGTGGCCGGCGGCACTGCCGGAGTCGTACCGGACGCTGGCGCCGAAGTCCTGGTAGTAGCGGGCCAGGTCGTCGGTGACGGACTTCTTCACCGCGTTGTCGTTGCCGCCGTGGTAGACGTACACCGGCTGGCCGGAGAGGTTGCCGGTCCCGTCGACCCAGCCGTACGCCGCCCAGGTGCGGGTGTAGCTCTCCAGGGTCGACACGTACGTCGGGTAGCTGTTGTCGCCGCAGCCGTAGAGCGCCTGGGCGACGTTGTTCTGGGCGCAGTAGTACGGGCCGGCGGCGAAGACGGCCGCGCCCCGGATCCGGGACGAGTACGCGACCTGGAGCTGGGTGGCCATGTACCCACCGGAGGAGACCCCGGCCGCGTACACGGCCGAGACGTGGTAGGCGCTGAGCGAGCCGGCGACCGGGGTCTTGGTGTAGGGCGTGCTCGCCGCCCGGGCGGCGGTCCCGCCGGGCAGGGCCAGCAGGAGGGCCGCGGCGAGGGTGGCGGCGGCTTTCCACGGTGTTTTCATAGCGTTCTCCCGTCGGGGAGCCGGCGGGACGGCCGGCGTGCGGAGACGCTAACGTGAGATCGACCACAGCAGATATCCCTGTAGCCGACACCTCCGGGCCGCCGGCGGTGTGGACGGCCCACCGGGATATTCGAGGCGGCTCAGGCCTCCGGCGGGATCGGGTCGGCGTACTGGCCGCTCGGGCCGGTGTGCAGCGCGCCGTCGACCCGGGGCCAGGCGTTCGGGGTGCAGCCGTGCAGGCCGAGCGTCTGCTGCTGCATCACCGGCGCCGGGCCGCCGGCCCGGGGGCAGCGCTCGTGACCCCGGCCCAGCCGGTGCCCGACCTCGTGGTTGATCAGATACTGGCGGTACTGGCCGAGATCGGGAAAATACGGCACGCCGTGGGCCCAGCGAGCCACGTTGATCACCACCCGGTCACCGACGCGGCATGAGGTGTAGTGGTCGGTGGTGTCGGCGCAGAGTTGTCCCCGGGTCACCGGGGTCGTCAGCAGCACGGTGAAATTGGCCGCGTCGTCCCGGCCGACCCGTTGCAGCCGCCACTCGCCGCCGCCGGTCCAGCCACGCGGATCGGACAGGATCGTCTCCACCTGTCGGGCGAAGGACTCGACGTCGACGTTGCGGATGCCCCCCTCCACCGCCACCCGGTAGCGGAGCAGCCGGCCGCCGCGCCCCGCCACCTTGCCCGAGGTGGTGGCGGTGCGGAAGCCGCCCGTGCCCTGGGGCGGGTAGGTGATCTTCGGCGCGGGGGCGACCCGACCGGCGGCCGGGACGGGCGCGGTCGACGCCGGACGCGAGGCGTCCGGTCGGGTGCCGGCGGTGGTCGTCCGGGACGGGACGGTCGTCGGGGTGCCCGCGGTGGCCAACAGGTCGGCGGCGCCACGCCGGATGGCGTACGCGCCACCGGCGGCCAGCCCGACCGCGATCACCAGCGCCAGCAACGGCAGGGAGCCCGCGCGGGACGCGCGACGCCGGTGCAGACCCCGGTCCCGCCTTGCCCGCCTGCCCACGTCGATCTCCGATCCACTTCGTCTCGGTCTGCCGGGAGTACGGACGCCGGGCCGGGCGGTTGATCGCCCGAGGTGAGGGCGCTCACCGCCGGCGGTGCCCGGCCCGCCGGTACCGTTCCTTCTGGGGCGGCCCCGCGGCGGCCGGTACGACCGGCGTCATCTCGCGGCGTCCCATTTTGCACGACAACCCGATTTGCCGCACCCCCAGTGGATCATGTGGGCCTCGCCCGGCGATCCGGTCAGGTGCCCCGGAGTAGAGGAGGCCCACGCGTGTCGGACGCGGAGCAACTGCTCGCCGACGCCCTCGCGGCGGCGCGCGGCACCGACGTACGCCAGGCCGAGCGCGCGCTGGACCGGCTGGTGGTCGCCGACGGTCCGGCGGCGGACGCGGCGCTGCTCGCCCGCCTGGTCCGCGGCCTGGGGCGACTCTGGCCACGAGGCTGGCAGCCGGTCGACCTGGACCGGATCGTGACCCGGCGGCTGACGCCGCGCGGCGCGCGGCTGCTCCGCGACGGGCTGGCCGCCCAGCGCCGGGAGCAGCCCGGCCCGGTTCCGCCGTGGTTCGACGACCAGTTGGCCGAGCTCGACGCGCGGTGGGACGGCGACGCCGAATGGCTGGACCGGCGGGCCGAGGGCGACCGGATCAGCGCGCTGCGGGACGCCGTCGACGCGCTGGTGCTCGTCGAGGGGCTGCCACCGATCGCGGTACTCCGCCCGCCACCCGGCGGCCCGGCCGCCGCCCCACGCGCCGCCGTCTCGGCCAGCGGGTCGCGGATGCTGGACCGGGTACGCGCGCTGCTGGCCAAGGCCGAGTCGACCACCTTCCCGGCCGAGGCGGAGGCGCTCACCGGGAAGGCGCAGGAGCTGATGGCCCGGCACAGCATCGACGCGGCGCTGCTCGACGCGACCGCCGAACGGCCGGACCAGCCCAGCGGCGTCCGGCTCGGCACCGACGCCCCGTACGCGGCGGCCAAGGCACTGCTGATCCAGGAGGTGGCGGCGGCGAACCGGTGCGAGTCGGTGTGGTCCGACGACCTCGGTTTCGCCACCGTGCTCGGCTTCCCCGCCGACCTGGCGGCGGTCGAGCTGCTGCACACCTCGCTGCTGGTGCAGGCGACCGCGGCAATGCTGCGCGGCCGGGCGGAGCACCACGCCGGCAACGGCCGGGCGGGCAGCGGCCGGGCGGGCAGCGGCCGGCGCACCAAGGCGTACGACGAGTCGTTCCTCAACGCGTTCGCGCTGCGGATCGGGGAACGGCTGCGGACGGCCACCGCGGCGGCGGACCAGGAGGCGGCCGAGGAGCCGGGTGGCCAACGGCTGCTGCCGGTGCTCGCCGCCCGCTCGGACGCCGTCCGGGAACGCGTCGACCAGCTCTTTCCCGGCGTCACCCGGCACCGACTCCAGGTGCGCGACGCCGCAGGCTGGAGCTCGGGCACCTCCGCCGCCGACCGGGCCTCGCTCGACGTCGGCGCTCCGGCACGCCGGCCGATTCGCCGAGGCCACTGACCGGGCCAAGGATCGGCGGCAAGGGACCGGGCTACTCGGGGATGAGCCGGCGGAGGCGGGATTCGTCGAGGAGAACGCCGAAGCGCTGGCGCATGGCGTCACCGACGACTCGGCTGACGAGGGTGGCGCGGGCATTGTGCTCTGCGGCAGCGACCGCCTCGGTGACGGCGTCGCCGAGGGTCAGGTTGTCGGTGGTGCGCTTCGCCATGGTGCTGATCTCGATCGACTGTAGGGCGCCGAGGCCGCTGACCGTGGCGGTGACGGCACCGTCGAGGGCGGTGCCGGTGAAGGTCTCGCCCTGTACGTCGCTGACGACGCCCTGGACGCGGCGCTGGAGGCCTTCCGGGTCGTCAACCAGGTTGCGCAGCGCCTCGACGATCTCGTGCGGGTCCCTTGTCGTCATGTCACACCCTGTTCCTGCGGACAAGCTCGGCCGGGTCGAGGTGCTTGAACCGGTCGGGGAAGTCGCCCACCTGGGCCTTGAACTGTTCGGCGGCGACCAGCCGAGCCTCGGCGATCGCCTCCTTGCACGCCTCGCCGAGCTCCCAGGCGTCGAGGTCGCGCATGGCGTGGGGGCTGATGTGCGTCTTGACGACCTTGCGGCCGAGGGAGACCGTCGCATCGACGTAGCCGCGCTGGTCCGTCGCCGACGCCGTCTGGCTCATCAGCTCGGTCAGGCCGGCCTGGAAGTCGCGTGCCGCCTCGGTGAGCTTCTCCGGCGCGCTCTCGCTGCGATAGTAGCGCTCGCTGGTCTCGAGGAACCGTTCGACGAACTCGTTCACGGGTGATCAGCTCCGGTCCATGAGAAGGGTCAGCGCGATGAAGGCCGGCCCCTGCGACAGCGCCGCCAGCCACCAGAAGCCGACCCGGGCGAGGCCGAGTTGGCCCGGCGGGTACAGCTTGCGGGCCTCGGCGGTCGGGAAGCGGTGGAACAGCACGATCGCGGCGACGGCGATCGCCAGGCCGACCGCGGCGACGATCCAGCCGGCGACCTCGGACGGGCCGAGCAGCAGGTAGGCCGCGACGCCGGAGACGACCAACGCCAGTGCGAGCAGCGGCAGCACCTGGGCCAGGACGCGGTTACGTTGGGTGCGGACGTCCGTCATCCGCGTTGCCGCGTGGAAACCCGGCCGTTCAGGGTCGGGAGGAAACGCCGCTCCTCCTCTCGGGTGTAGGCCCATCCGTCGGCGCGTTGCAGCAGTCGGACGTGCCGTTGATGGATGCTCTGCACAAGGGCGTGGCTGGTGCGGATGTTGAAGCGCCCGGTGGTTCGCACAGCGACCCGACCAACGTGCCGGCCCTTGTTCTTGCCGGCGGGTACGACAGCGTGCACCAAGTCGCCGGTTTGGAACCCGTACGCCGATTTGCTCCTTGGCATCCGCAGCCGGGGAAATCCGTACCGGTCGCAGCGTGTGCGGGCGTAGCAGCCGCGTCCGGTCGCGGCGGCGACCAGCACCTGCCCCGGGCAGGACCGCACGGCGGTGATGGTCCCGACGTGGAGGGCGTCGAGGGTGTGGGTTTTTGGCGCGCCGGTCTGGTGCCGGTTCCACTTGGTGCGCCCGCCGGTGGCTACCTCCACCGGCAGGCCGGTGGCCGCTAGGGCTTGCCACAGCGCCCGCCGGGTTGCCGACACGGCCGCGGCGTCCCGCAGCGGCAGTTTCGCTTGGCGTCGGATCCGGGCCAGCACAGCGGGCCGGTCCGCGAGGAAAACGTCGACCGGGGTGGCGCCCTTCGCCTGGTTGCACGGCACACAGGCCAGGGTCAGGTTCGACACCCGGTCCGAGCCGCGCCGCGAACGCGGCACGATGTGGTCAATGTTCAACGGCACCCCCGTGGCATCGCAGTAAGCGCACGTGCGTCCCCACGTGGCCAGCAGATACTCACGTACCTCGTACCCGTGCAGGGTGCCGTGCTGGTACTCGACCCCGGCGATGTCCGGGTCCTGCATGAGTTGGGTGTCGAACGCGACCCGCTCCACATGCAGGCCGGTCACGGGGGCCCACCGGCGCAGCCGCTGGACCCAGGACATGGTGTTGTCGATCCGGTGCCGCAGCGACGGCGCCAACCACCCGTCCGGCTTGCGGCGGTTCAGAAACCGGGGTGCCCGGTAGCGCAGGTTCCGTGACCGGCGGCCACGGCGGGCCGCAGCGCGAGCGGCCAGCTTGTCACGAATCTGCCCGCCCCTGTGGCGGACTTCGATCGCGAACAGACCCGTACGTACGTCGTTGTCGGCGCGGAAGACGGCGATACCGGTGAACTTCGAACCCGGGTCAACGCCGAGCTCAACCCCGCCCACCTGCGAGTCGGCGACCTCACGGTCCTTGAGCCGGATCACGAACGGGGTGTGC
The DNA here is from genome assembly GCF_040649295.1 of Micromonospora sp. NPDC048999. Taxonomy (NCBI): domain Bacteria; kingdom Bacillati; phylum Actinomycetota; class Actinomycetes; order Micromonosporales; family Micromonosporaceae; genus Micromonospora; species Micromonospora sp. NPDC048999. Next base: position 217,178 of record NZ_JBEZFI010000001.1, read on the forward strand.
CGGTGCACCACCGCACGGCCGCAGGCGAGCAGCTTCCGGGCCCGCGCCGGGCCGCATGGTTGCAGCGGCCGGTGATGTCGGTCAACCACGAACACCACCGGATGAGTGTGGGCCTCACGGCCCTCGCCGGTCCCCGCCGAGGCGGGTGCCGGGTGACGCCGGCTCACGCCGGTCTCCCCTCGCCCATGTCGCACACCGGCTGCCGTGCGGCGTCCGTGTCCCGTTTCGTGGCTTCTCGGGGCCGTGTCTGCTGACACGGATTCCAGGGTCCGGGGCTGAGGAAGCACCCCGGAGTGGGTCTTCCGACCTGTATGCAACGTAGTCACCTCCCTTCCAGAGGTTCCTAGGGCTGGTCAACCACCCTGAAGGACCGAGCAAGCTCGGTCCTTCAGGGCCGAGAAGTTGACGACGGCTGCTTCGCGGGGTAGGGAACCTTGTCGTTCGTCCAGCCGCCCTTCTCCCACGTCTGGATCTCGGTCATCCGCTGGGGGGTGAGCGCGGCGGAGTTGACGGTCATGTGGTCGCTCTGCTGCCCGAAGTATCCGTTGAGCTTCTGCGTCTCACTGACGATCGCGCCGCTGGTCAGCGCCACGGCGGTGGCGGTGCCGGCGACCTCGACGATCAGGCCGCCGACCTCCAGCACATACTGCGCCGAGAGCGTCCAGCCGAGCGTCTCGCGCGAGATCGGCTCCGGGTCGAGGGCGGCGGCGATGAGCCCGCAGGTGATGACGGCGGTGCCCACGAGGTAACTCGTGTCGGCGAGCGACATCATTACGCCCATCGCCATGCACTGGTTCTTGAGTTCGCTGACCAGCGAGGAGAGCTGGTCGACCGTCGGACCGAACTGATTGGCGACGTAGTTGACGAACGCGGCAGCGCCGTCACCCGCCCACTTCGCCTCATTTACGACACGCTCGGCGAGCGGCAGGGCCTGCGCGGCGGCGAGCGACAGGTGCTGCTCCATCTCGCCCCAGCCGCCAGCAGCGTCGAAATACGGGATCGGGTCCTTGAGCAGGGCCAGCGCGGCGATGCCGGCGAAGTGGACGAAGAGCGCCGGAATCGCGGCGGCGGCGATCATCAAACCGACGGTCGCGGTCTCCAGCGCGATGACGATGCCGCCCTCCATGGCGACGAACCGGGCCGCCTCGCCGCCGCTCGCCGACGTCGACATCTCGCGCGGCACGGGAAAGGAAGGCGCCGGGATCGGCTTGCCGCCGAACATCTTGGCGTTCTCGGCCTCCTGGCCGTCGTAGTGGTTCGCCACCCGGAGCAGGGCGTTACCGATCGAGGTGAACACGTCGGCGCAGGCCCGTGCGCCGAGGTCAGCGGCGGTGTAGGCGGCCGAGTATGTCGCGGTGAACCCGCAGTCGGGGGTCGGAATCGCCGTGCCCGGGATCGAGCACCTGGGCAGCGAGTTGGCCACGTCGTCGTGCAGCTGTTTGCCGTACAACAGGTAGGACTCGGCCGCGCCTCGCAGGGTTTCCGTCTCAACCGACGTCGTCAATCTGCGCTCCCCCCGCGAGTCCAGCGTGGATATTGGACGTTATCACTCTGGCCACCCGTCCGCAGGCCGGTCATCCGGCCGAGACGCGCCGCGCGGTGCGTCCCGGTCGCTGACATTTCTCGGGAAAGATGTCGGATCGGACGTCCCGGCTCCGACCCGTACCACGAGAAGCGCCACCGCCGGTGGTCCGTACCCGAGGAGAAACCCGTGAAATACATGCTGTTGATCTGGAACCGGCCCGGCTTCGTCGAGGGGCTGTCCGAGGAGGAGCGGAATGCGATCTTCGGCGAGGTCGACGTGATCATGAAGGAGCTGACCGAGTCCGGGGAACTGGTCGGCGGCGAGGCGCTGGCCCACCCGTCGCAGACCCGTACGGTCCGGCCCCAGGCCGGTGGCGTCGAGATCACCGACGGGCCGTTCGTGGAGAGCAAGGAGCAGTTCGCCGGCTACCTGATGGTCGACTGCGAGACCCCGCAGCGGGCCGCGGAGATCGCCGCGAACTGGCCGGACGTGCGGCATGGCTTCGGTGCGCTGGAGATCCGCGCGTTGATGCACCAGGCCGGGGCGGAGATGTGACATCCGCGCGCGTCGAGGACCTGCTGCGCAGCCTCGCGCCGCAGGTCCTCGGCGTGCTCGTCCGCCGGCACGGCCAGTTCTACGCGTGCGAGGACGCCGTCCAGGAGGCGCTGGTCGCCGCCGCCACCCAGTGGCCGGAGCAGGGCATCCCGGACCGCCCCCGCTCGTGGCTGGTCACCGTGGCGACCCGCCGGCTCACCGACGAGTGGCGCAGTGAGCGGGCCCGCCGCAACCGCGAGGTCGCGGTGGCGATCCGGGAGCCGGCGTACGCGGCGGTCGCACCGGCCGCCGACGAGGAGCCGCCGACCGGGGACGACACGCTGAAGCTGCTGTTCCTCTGCTGCCATCCGGCGCTCACCGGCGCCGCCCAGGTGGCGCTCACGTTGCGGGCGGTCGGCGGGCTGAGCACGGCGGAGATCGCTCGGGCATACCTGGTGCCTGAGGCGACGATGAGCCAGCGGATCCGCCGCGCCAAACAGCGGGTCGAGGCGGCGGGCGCCCGCTTCGTGTTGCCGTCGGCCGCCGACCGCGACGAGCGGCTGCGCGCCGTGCTGCACGTCCTATATCTGATCTTCAATGAGGGCTACACCGCCTCCAGCGGCGGTGAGCTGCATCGGGCTGAGCTGACCGGCGAGGCGATCCGGCTGGCCCGGGACCTGCACCGGCTGCTCCCGGACGACGGCGAGGTCACCGGACTGCTGGCGTTGATGCTGCTCACCGACGCGCACCGGGCCGCCCGGACCGGCCCGGCCGGGGACCTGGTCCCCCTGTCCGAGCAGGACCGCACCCGCTGGGACCGGCGGGAGATCGAGGAGGGGATCGCCCTGGTGACCGCGGCGTTGACCTGGTCGCCACCCGGGCAGTACCAGGTGCAGGCGGCGATCGCGGCGGTGCACGCCGAGGCGTCGACGGCGGCGGAGACGGACTGGCAGCAGATCGTCGGGCTCTACCGGGTACTCGCCCGGATCGCACCGAACCCGATGGTCACCCTCAACCAGGCCGCCGCGGTGGCCATGGTGGACGGCCCCCGGGCCGGGCTCGCCCTGCTGGCGCCGCTGGCCGCCGACGAGCGCATCGCCGGGCACCACCGGCTCGCCGCCGTCCGCGCGCACCTGCTGGAGCTGGCCGGCGAGCGCGACGAGGCGCGGGAGTCGTACCTGGCCGCCGCGCGGGCGACCACCAGCCGGCCCGAGCAGCGCTATCTGGAGCTACGCGCCGCGCGCCTGGTCGGCGGGGTGCCGGCCAGGCGCGCGTAGGAACGTACGTCAGCTCTTGAAGGCGTCCTTGATCTTTTCACCGGCCTGCTTGAGGTTGGCCTTGGTCTGGTCGGCGCGGCCCTCGGCCTCGAGACGCTCGTTGTCGGTGGCCCGGCCGGCACTCTCCTTGATCTTGCCGGCGCTCTTCTCGGCCGCATTGTTGATCTTGTCATCCATGCCCATGGGAACCTCCACTCAGCGGTTTCCGTGACGCGATGGAGATACCCCGCCATCCGGCCACTCAATCGCCGATTTCACAGAGGTGACGCGACGCGCCAGCTCAGGCGGCCGGGCGGAAACGGCGCAGCCGGAGGCTGTTCGCCACCACGAACACCGACGAGAAGGCCATCGCGGCACCGGCGATCATCGGGTTGAGCAGGCCGGCGGCGGCCAGCGGCAGGGCCGCCACGTTGTAGGCGAAGGCCCAGAACAGGTTGCCCTTGATGATGCGCAGCGTCCGGCGAGAGAGCTGGATGGCGTCTACCGCGGCCGTCAGGTCGCCCCGGACCAGCGTCAGGTCGGACGCCTCGATCGCCACGTCGGCGCCGGTACCCATGGCCAGCCCGAGGTCGGCCTGGGCCAGCGCGGCGGCGTCGTTGATGCCGTCGCCGACCATCGCGACCGTCCGCCCCTCGGCCTGGAGGCGCCGCACCACGTCCACCTTGTCGGCGGGCAGCACCTCGGCGATCACCTGATCGATGCCGACCTCGGCGGCCACCGCCCGGGCGACCGTGGTGTTGTCACCGGTCAGCAGCACCGGGGCAAGCCCCAGTTCGCGCAGCCGCGCGACCGCGGCCCGGCTGGTCGGTTTCACCACGTCGGCCACCGCGAGCACGCCACGGGCCCGGCCGTCCCAGCCGGCGAGGACCGCCGTCCGCCCGGCGGCCTCCGCGTCGGCCGCAGCCTGCACGACCGCCTCCGGTACGTCGAGGCCTCGCTCCCGAAGCAGCCGGAGCCGCCCGACCACCAGGTCCCGGCCGTCGACCGACCCGGTCACGCCGAGCCCCTCGGCGTTGGCGAAGCCGGTGACCGCCGGCAGCGGTCCCACCTGTGCCGCGCCCTCGGCGACCGCCCGGGCGATCGGGTGCTCGGAGGCCGCCTCCAGCGCGCCGGCCAGCCGCAGCAACTCGTCGGCGTCCTGGCCGGCGGCGGGAAGCACCTCCACCAGGGTCATCCGCCCGGTGGTGACGGTGCCGGTCTTGTCCAGCACCACGGTGTCGACCTGGCGGGTGGACTCCAGCACCTCCGGTCCCTTGATCAGGATGCCGAGCTGGGCGCCCCGCCCGGTGCCGACCAGCAGCGCGGTCGGGGTGGCCAGGCCGAGGGCGCACGGGCAGGCGATGATCAGCACAGCCACCGCCGCGGTGAAGGCGGCCGTCGCCCCGCCTCCGGCGCCGAGCCACCAGCCCAGCGTGCCGACGGCCAGCGCGATCACGATCGGCACGAACACCCCGGAGATCCGGTCGGCGAGCCGCTGCACGGCCGCCTTGCCGGTCTGCGCCTGCTCCACCAGCTTCGCCATCTGGGCGAGCTGGGTGTCGCCGCCGATCCGGGTGGCCCGGACGACCAGCCGGCCGCCGGCGTTGACGGTGGCCCCGACGACGGTGTCACCGGGCCCGACCTCGACCGGCACGGACTCGCCGGTGAGCATGCTGGCGTCCACCGCCGAGGTGCCCTCCTCGACGACGCCGTCGGTGGCGATCTTCTCGCCCGGCCGGACCACGAACCGGTCGCCGACCGCGAGCTGGTCCACCGGGATCCGGGTCTCCTGCCCGTCGCGGAGCACCGCGACGTTCTTGGCGCCCAGTTCGAGCAGCGCCCGCAGGGCGGCCCCGGCGGTCCGCTTGGACCGGGCCTCGAAGTAGCGCCCCGCCAGGATGAAGACGGTCACCCCGGCCGCCGCCTCCAGGTAGATGTTGCCGGCGCCGTCGGTGCGGGTGATGTCGAGGCGGAACGGATGGGTCATTCCGGGTATCCCGGCGTCGCCGAGGAAGAGCGCCCAGAGTGACCAGCCGAACGCGGCGAGCGTGCCGAGCGACACCAGGGTGTCCATGGTCGCCGCGCCGTGCCGCAGGTTGATCCAGGCGGCCCGGTGGAACGGCAGCCCGCCGTAGACCACGACCGGTGCGGCCAGGGTCAGCGATGCCCACTGCCAGGAGGTGAACTGCCAGGCCGGCACCATGGCGAGCAGGATCACCGGCACGGCCAGCACGGCCGACACCCAGAGCCGGGTACGCAGCCCGCCCAGCTCGTCCGCCGGCTCGGCGGGCGCCTCGGCCGGGGCCTGGGCTGGCGGCGGTGGCACGGCGGCCGTGTAGCCGGTCTTCTCCACCGTGGCGATCAGGTCGGCCGGGGTGACGTCGTCGGCGTACCGGACGGCGGCCTTCTCGGTGGCGTAGTTGACCGTGGCCTCGACGCCGTCCATCCGGTTGAGCTTCTTCTCGATCCGGGCGGCGCAGGAGGCGCAGGTCATGCCGCCGATCGTGAGCTCGATCAGGTTCGGCGCGAGCGGCAGGGACGAAGCGGTTGATGTCATCGCGGCACCTCCGGTCAATTGTGCCCGTGATCGTGGACGCCATGCTCGGCGTCCGGGGACCGCCCATCGCCGGGGTGGCCGGGGTCGGTGGCGTCGTGGCGGGTCTCGACGGCGGGCGTGACGGGGCCGGTCAGCTGGCCGACCCCGTACGCCGTGCCGAACACCGCCACGAGGCCGAGGATGAAACCGCCCACCTTCGTCACCGTGTTCACTGGAGGTCGTAACCGGCCTCGTCCACGGCGGCGCGGACGGCGTCCGTGTCCAACGGGCCCTCGCTGGTGACCGTGACACTGCCGGCGGCCAGGTCGACCTGGACGTCACTGACGCCCGGGATCGCGCCCACCTCGGCGCTGACCGACTTGACGCAGTGCTCACAGGTCATGCCCTGCACCTGGTACGTGGTGGTAACCATCGCGAGTTTTTCCTTCCATTACCGCTACCCGGTGGGGGTATCGACCCCCGACAGCGAACGTACCATACCCCCTAGGGGTACGCTATCCTCGACGTCATGACCGCACCGACGACCCCGACCCGGGGCTACACCGCCAGCAAGGAACAGCTGCTCGCGCGGCTCCGCCGTATCGAGGGCCAGGTCCGCGGCATCGAAAAGATGGTCGAGGACGACCGCTACTGCATCGACGTGCTGACCCAGATCTCCGCCATCCAGGCCGCCCTGGACAAGGTCGGCCTCGGGTTGCTCGACGGGCACGCCCGGCACTGCATGCGGGAGGGTGCCGCCGAGGGCCGCGCCGACGAGATGGCCACCGAGATGATGGCCGCCGTCGGCCGGCTGATGAAACGCGGCTGACCAGGAGCCGGGGCCGGGCCGAAGCCCGGACGGCAGCACGCAGGTTGCATGGTGACGCTGCGCAGCGTAACCACCGATTTCCAACGCGATACTGATCACGCAGGGCTACGACGAAATCGCGCTATTGGCCGGCTTCCGGGCGTAGATCGACGCAGGGGCTCTCAGGTAACGTCGCTGCCGGTCACCGCCGAAGGCGCGCATCGGCGCCTGCGGTGCCGCCGCCCAATCGCCCGAGGGCGAGCCGGGGAACCAGGTACCTGGGGTGAATCCGCGCGAGCGGTAGGGGCCAGTTCCGCCCCGAACCCGGCAGCTAACCCGGTCGGCGGTCGAAGGAAGGAACGATTGTGACGGCACCCCTGCGCCGCTGGTTGACACCCGTGGTGGCCGTGCTGACCGCGTTTGCCATCGTCGCCGGGCCGATCCCGGCCCCGGCCGCGCCCCCCAGCCCCAACCCGTCCGGGCACGAGGAGGACGACGACCCTCCGCTCATCACGGACGTCATCGACGCCGCGAACCGCGCCTATCTCCAGGCCAAGGCAAAGCTCAAGGCTTCGGAGAAGCGCCAGCTTCAACTGGCCCTCGAGGTGAACGCGGCGCGGGCCGAACTCGACGCGCTGCGCCCACAGGTCGGCCAGATCGCCGCGCAGTCTTACCGCACCGGCCGGATCGGCGTACTGGCCGTACTGCTGGAGAGCAACACCCCCGACGCGTTCGTCGAGCGGGCCGCCGGCCTGGACGAGCTGAACCTCGTCAACGCGCAGAAGCTCGCGGCGATCAACGAGGCGAAGACCCGCGCGGAGCAGGCCAAGACCGCGCTCGACGCCGAGGTACGCGAGCAGCTGAAGCAGACCAACGCGATGGCCCGCGCGAAGGCCGAGGCGGAGAAGTCGCTGGCGCTGGTCGGTGGCCGCGGCTTCACCGGCGGCCTGGTCTCGGCCACCTCGCCGGTCGCCCGGATCGGGCCCGGTCGCAACTCCGACGGGACGTGGAAGCCCGAGTCACGCACTGCGAAGGACCCCACCACCTCGGGCTACATCACCCCGCGCACCCTGCACGCCTACAAGGAGGTCAAGCGGGCCGGCTTCAACCGCTTCGTGAGCTGCTACCGCCCCGGCGGGCCGTGGGAGCACCCGAAGGGCCGGGCCTGCGACTGGTCGCTGCAGAACAGCGGTTTCTCGCCCTGGCACAACGACGACATGCGGATGTACGGCAACAACGTCGCCGCCTTCCTCATTCGCAACGCCGACCGGCTGGGCATCTACTACGTGATCTGGAACCGGCAGATCTGGTTCCCGGCGACCGGCTGGAAGTCCTACAGCGGGCCGTCCAACCACACCGACCACGTACACATGTCGCTGCTCTAGGGCGTGCCGGCGGGCATCTCGGCCACCGTCCGCACCTCGCCCGCGCTGAGCCGGTACGACATGCCGGCCACCGCGCAGTGGCCGCCGGCCACCCGCTCCGCGAGCACGGCGGACCCGGCCAGCAGCGTCTCCACGGTCTGCGCGATGTGGATGTCGACGATCCCGTCCACGTCCTCGATTCCCTGTCGGGCCGCCCGGCGCACGCTGGGCACGACGGCCTCCACCAGCGCACCGAGGTGCCCCGCGGGAGAGGTGCCGGTGGCGACCGCCTCGCGGGCGGCCTGCACCGCTCCGCAGGAGTCGTGGCCGAGCACCACGACCAGCGGGGTGCCGAGCACGGTGATCGCGTACTCGACGCTGCCGAGCACCTCGGGGCCGACGGTGTGGCCGGCGGTCCGCACCACGAAGAGGTCCCCGAGGCCGCGGTCGAAGATGATCTCGGCGGCGAGCCGGGAGTCGGAGCAGCCGACGATCACCGCGAAGGGGTGCTGACCGTCGGCGACCGCGGCCCGGTGATCGGCATCCTGGTTCGGGTGACGGGGTACGCCGGTGACGAAACGACGGTTGCCGGCGTACAGCTCGCCGAGCGCCTGATCGGGAGTGGTCGGCGTCACAACAGTCACCTCGTCCTCACGCGATACGACCGGGTCGGGCCCGGTCGGCGGCGGAGAGGGCCGCAAAACCCACGGTCACACCCAGGCCCGAGATACGTCAAGATTTGCGTGATACAGATTTCATGTGTTGGCCATCGCAGGAGCGGGCGACCCCGGCCGGGGCCCTACCATGGCCACCATGGCGACGACAACGGGCGAGAACGGGAGCGGCCGAAACTGGACCTTCCTCACCAACCACGGTCACGTGCTGCTGGCCATCGCGCGCAACCCGACCGCGCGGCTGCGGGACGTGGCCGACGAGGTGGGGGTGACCGAGCGGGCCGCCCAGGCGATCGTCGCCGACCTGGAAGCCGGTGGTTACCTGCGCCGCACCCGGGTGGGGCGGCGCAACGAATACACGATCAACCCGAGCGGCCACTTCCGTCACCCGGCCGAGGCCGACCAGCAGGTCGGCGCCCTGCTCGCCCTCTTCACCACCGAGCCCGCCACCGATTCCGCCGCCGAAGCCTGACGCCCACACCCGCGGGCCACGCTCCCGCCATCCACGGCGGGGGCGGCGACGGTAATCTCAGCGGGTGCGCGACAGCTTGCAGCCGGACGGGACGTCGGTGAGCGTCCGTACCGGACACCAGATCCGGTCCGTCCTCTGTGGGGCGACGGCTGCGGCGCTGCTCGGCGTCGGCCTGGCCGCGCCTACCCCCGCCGTCGCCGCGCCGAGGTGCGGCCCGGCCGGCAACCCCGCGCCGACCGAGCGGCCGTGGGCGCTGGACCGGCTCGACCCGGCCGCCGCCTGGCGGGTCACCCGGGGCGCAGGGGTCACCGTGGCGGTCATCGACTCCGGCGTCTCGCCCAGCCACCCGCTGCTGCGCGGCCGGGTGCTCGACGGCGCGGACTTCAACCACCTGGTGCAGTTCAACGGACAGTGCGACCTGGTCGGTCACGGCACCCTGATCGCGGGCATCATCGCCGGCCGGGAGGGCACCGACACGCCGTACAGCGGGATCGCCCCGGAGGCGAAGATCCTGCCGGTACGCGTGCTGGCCGACAACCAGCGCACCTTCGACGAGTCGATCCCGGCCCAGATCGGCGCGGCCATCAGCTGGGCGGCCGACCACGGGGCCGACGTGATCAACCTGTCCCTGGTCACCTTGGACGACCCGGCGCTGAAGGAGGCCGTCGACCACGCCCTCGACAAGGGGGTGATCGTGGTGGCCGCCGCCGGCAACCGGCAGGAGAACCAGCAGGACCAGCCGGCGTACCCGGCCGCGTACCCGGGGGTCATCGCCGTCGCCGGGATCGACGACAAGGGCGAGCATGTCGGCAGCTCGGTCACCGGCAGCTACGTGGACGTCGCCGCGCCCGGTCTGAACATCGTCGGACCGGCGCCCGGCGGGTCCGGATACCTCTACGAGGCCGAGGGCGGCACCAGCTTCGCCACCGCGTACGTCTCCGGGGTGGCCGCCCTGGTCCGCGCCGCCCACCCGGGCCTCACGCCGAAGGAGGTCGCCTACCGGCTGACGCGGACCGCCGACAACCCGCCGGACGGGCACAACGCGGAAGTTGGCTACGGGATGGTCAACCCGTACCGGGCGGTGACCAGCCTGCTGGGCACGCGCACCGACCCGCCGCTCGCAGCGATGCCGACGCCGAGCGCCCCGGCCGACCCGCTGGGCTGGCAGCGCACCGTAGCGATCTGGGCGGCTGCCGTTGGCGGGCTGCTGGCCGCGACCCTGCTCGTCGCCCGGCCCGTCCTCGCCCTGGGCCGTCGCCGTGGCTGGCGACCGGGACGGCGCTCCGAACCGGCCGACGCCTGAGGCACCCGGCCCTCCGCCGGCCCGGACCGGGCGCCGTCCGCGACGATGTGGACGATGCCAGGTCGCCGCTTCAGCGCAGGATGCCCGGCGCTCCGCCGGAGTCCGAACCCCAGACGTCCTCGTCCTCTTCCAGCCAGTTGTTGCGCGGCGTGTCCTCTTCGCCGTATCCAGCGCCACCGCCGTGGCCCGCACCGGCCATGCCGCCGCGCGGACCCGCGCCCCGAGTGCCCGCACCGCCCCGGGCATCGCCGGCGCCGCGGCGACCGCCGCCGCCCGCCATGCCACCCATCCCAGGCGCGCCGCCCTTTCCGGCACCCATCCGGCCACCCGCGCCGCGACCGCCCGCACCCGCCATACCGCCGCCCATCATCGGCGGCATGCCGGGGCTCACCGGCTTGCCGATGCCGGCACCGCCGCCCAGGCCCGCTGCCCCACCGCCGCCCAGGCCGCTGCCGCCGCCCAGGCCACCGGACAGGCCACCGCCCGAACCGAAGCCGGAACCAAGCCCGGGCGTGGTGGGGGTGCCGCCGGCACCGGCCAGCCCGGTGCCGTAGTTGCCGCCACCCACCGTGCCCGGGGAAGGGGTGTACCCGGTGCCGGGGGACGGGTTGTAACCGGTGCCGGGGGTGTATCCGGTGCCGGTGGACGGGTTGTAACCGGTGCCGGAGGAGAGGTCGGGGTGGGTGCTCTGCCCGATGTCCGGGCGGCCCAGGTCGGTGGTGGGCACCTTGCCCGGGCTGATGCTCGGCTTGCCGCCGCCCGGGTCCCGGCCCAGGTCGGGGACACTGGGCCGGCCGGGCTTCGGCTGGTCGAGATCCGGGGTGTCGGGGGTCGGCATGACGGCGGATCGGTCGCGGCCTCCCGGGGTCTCCCTGGCCCGATCCTGGAAGTGGTTGTCGACCTCGTTGTAGACCTTCCGCGCCTCGCCCTCCTGGTCGGAGAACCAGCCGCTCACCCAGTCGGTGAGCTGGCCGACCTTCTCCACCGGCCAGCTCGCCATCAGATCGGCCTTCACCCGGGCCTCGAAGATCCCGGCGCCAAGGATGATCTGGCCGTTCCGCGCGGCCAGAATGTCCCCGACGCAAGCGGCCGGGACGGGCATCTTGCTCTGCGCCTCCTGGAGCTGCGTGGCCGCCGTCTCCAGGGTCGTCACGATGCTGACCCGACCGTGGCCGGGCTTCTCTGCCGCGTCCACGAGCCCGCCGGCCTGCTTGGCCAGCCCTTCAATGTGCGTCTTGAAAGCCCCGTACGCCGGCCCCTTCCAGACCGCGCCGAGGTCCTTGACGTTCTGCTGGAGGCTCTCCTCGACCGACCCGATGTTCTTGAGCATTTCCTTCCAGCCCAGCGCGGCGTTCTCCACCTTGTCCGGGCGGCCCGCCACCAGCACCTCGCGGGCCATCTGCTCCCAATCCGCCATCTCCCCGTTCTCCCCGCTCAGTCTTTCCCGCTGTCACCGCGAGCGGCGTTGGCGAATGCCTGCTGCATCTCCTGCGCCGACATGGTGTTGGCGTGCTCGGCATCCTCGTACTTCCGCTTGACCTCGCGCAGCGCGTCGGCTGCCGCGTAGAGGCTCTCGGAGAGGGAGCGCAGCCCTTGCTCGGTGCTGCCGTAGAGCTTGTTGTGCTCCTGAGCCAGCAGTTTGGCGTTCCCGAAACCGCCGAGCGAACCGTCACCGGCCAGGGCCTGATCTCCACCGAGTTCCGTCTTGATGGCGGCCATGTCGTAGGAGAGCTTGTTCAGGTAGAAGGCGTGCGCCTCAAGCCAGTCGACCGCCGAGTCGAGGCTGTCTGCGTCCCACTCCGTCTGCACTCCCTGCTCGCCCTCGCCGGCGACCAGCGCGGAGGGGGTGTGGGCCTGCGCTACCCCGACCCGGTCGAGGCTGACCCCCCGCACGTCGCCGAACGGCACGAGCGGATTCACCGGCATCGGCACGGTGTACCGTTGCTCGATCCGGTCCGGGTCCTTGCTGACGTTGTGGCTGAGTTCCCAGCCCATCTCCGTCCTCCTCCCCTGGTGGTGCTTCGTGGCGCCGGCGTCAGCGCTGGTCAGGCCCGGTCGGCGGCGCGGCCTGCTGCGGTGCGATCGGCTGGCCCGGCGGCCGAGGCGGGTACGAATGCGGTTGGGCGGGCGGGTAGCCCGGCGGTGGCCCGAAGCTTGGCGCTCCGGCGTTCGGCGGCTGGACGGTAGGGGCCGGCGGGCCGTAGCCGGGCGGCGGAGGGTATCCCGGCGGCGGGCCATAGCCGGGCGGCGGACCGTAGCCGGGTGGTGCCTGGCCAGGGCCGAACTGCGGACCGGCTGGGGTCCGCGCCGTCCGACGACGACGCCGGCTGACCAGGACCAGCGCCACCACGAGCCCCACGACCACCAGCAGGCAGAGCACGGTCTGGATGATCGGGCCGGCGCCCTTGGCGAGGCCGAAGGTGACCATCGGCTCGTCGTCCTTCTTGGCACCGCCCTTGTCGGCGGTCGAGGACGGCTCCGGCCCCGCATCGGCGAGGAGCGGATTTTTGGTCACCGCCGGCACCGACCGGGTCAGCGCCGCGACCGGGTCGACCACACCGAAGCCGAACTCGGGGTCCCGTCCGGGCGCTCCGGCGTCCCGTGCGGTGCGAATCAGACGGTTCACCACGTTGGCCGCGTCGAGATCGGGATAACGCGCCCGCACCAGCGCCGCGGCCGCGGAGACGATTGCGGTGGCCGCACTGGTGCCGTCACCGATCCCGTAGTTGTTTGCGGTAACGCCCGGGGGCGTGGTGCTGATGATCCGCTCGGCGGGAGCGCTGAGCACCATCTCCGGGCCGAAGGTCGACCCGGACCAGACGCCCCCGCGACGATCGCTGCCGCCGACCGCGATGACGCCCGGAATGTTGGCCGGCGACTGCACGCCGTGCATGCCCTGCAAGAGGTTGCCGGCGCCGGCGACCACCACCACGTCCTTGCCGAGCGCGTAGCGCACCGCCTCCACCGTGTCGGGGTCGGCGGTCGTGCCCTCCACGATCGACACGTTGATCACGTCGGCGCCGTGATCAGCCGCCCAGCGGATACCCCCGGCGAGGTCCCGGTCACGGCTGTCCGAGCCGAGGCCGACCGGCAGGACCTTGGCTTCGGGAGCGATGCCCAGCAAATGCATGCTGTCACCGCCGCGGCCGACGATGATGCCGGTCATCAGGGTGCCGTGACCCGCCTCCCGGTCGGGGTCGTCGCGGCCGTCAGCGGGGACGCCCGCGCCCAGCCCCTTGCCGGGCAGCACCTGACCCTTCAGATCGGGATGAGCGGCGTACACCCCGGTGTCGACCACCGCCACCACGACACCCTTGCCGCGGGTGAGCTTGTGCGCCTGTGAGATCTTCAGCGTGTCGAGATACCACTGGAGACCGCGTACGGTGTCCGCACGGGCCGGGGCCGGGGCGAGCAGCACACCGGTGCTGGCGGTGACGACCAGCGCCAGCGCCGCGGCAGCGGAACGCAGCAGTGATCGGCGGTGCTTCCCCGTACCCATGGCACTCCCAGGATCTCAACTACAGCGCGGCTCCGGCCCGGCCGAGCCGGACCGGAGCCGAATCGGCCGAATTATCTCAGCCCCACACCTTGGCGTTGCTCATCTCGGTAGAGACGTAGTTCTCCCGCGCAATGCCGACCGCGCCACCGATCTCGTTGAGCACCCGGTTGATGTCCCGCACGGCAGCGTCCCACTGGGCCTGGTGCTGCTCGTACGCGGCCCGGTCCTGGCCGTCCCACTCGAGCCTGGTCAGCATCGAGCGGAGCGTGTCGAGCTTCTCGTCGATCGTGCGCGAGATCGACTGCATCTGCTGGTTGGCGCTCTCGAGGACCGCGTAGTCAACCTTGATGGTCATGAGTTCCTCCCCTGCTCGTCTCGGCTGGTCACGGGTTCAAAGCAGCGTGGAACTTGTCCAGCATCTGCTGCTGCTCTTCGTCGTTGACCTGGTGCGTCGTGCCCGACTTGTCGAGCAGGTCGGCGATGTTGTCCATCGCCGTGAGCAGCTTGACCGTGTCCTCGTTCCAGCGCTGCATGAGGTTCTGGAAGCCCGTGGACGCCTGACCCTTCCAGGCCATGGCCAGGTCGTCGACCACGTTCCACAGTTTCTTGAGCTCGCCGTCGACGTCGCTGCGCGTGGACCGCACGTCACTCGCGGCGGTGTGCAGAGTCGCTGAACTGACCTCGAACGCCATGCTTCACACCCTTCCGTCATCTGTGGCGGCGAATCCGCCGCGCCCTCCCCCGCGGCAAGGCAGGCACACCCCACCGACGGACACTTCACTCCGAACCGTAGCGGACGAGGCCCAAGCCATGCAGCCCTGGATCCGTATCGGACTGATGGCTCAGTCAGAAACGAAAAAAGCCACGACCTCGACGGTACGACGTGGACGGGCGCCACCCGGGCGGTCCACAACCCCCTCAGGACGGCTCGCTCGGTGTCCGCCCCGTCACGCCGGCTCCGTCCAGGCGGTCTGGATCAGCTGCTGGCCGTCACGGCGGCGGACCAGGGTGCCCCGGCCCGGCGGCTGCGGGCTCGGCCGCAGGTTGCCGAAGATCGCACCCTCCTCGCGGTTGCCGGACATCAGCAGGCCCGGCGAGTCCAGCTCGCGCAGGCGTTGCAGCACCGGCTCGTAGAGGGCGCGGGCCAGGCCACCCGCCCGCCTCGTGATGATCACGTGCAGGCCGATGTCCCGGGCCTGCGGCAGCAGTTCGTGCAGCGCGCTGAGCGGGTTGTTGCCGCCGGAGGCGACCAGGTCGTAGTCGTCGACCAGGATGTAGAGGTCCGGGCCCTTCCACCAACTCCGGTCGCGCAGCTGGGCGGTGGTCACGTCCGGGCCGGGCAACCGGTTCTGCAGGGCGCTGCGGATCGAGCCCAACCCCTGGCTGAACACCTGGTTGGACGGTGCGTAGTCAAGCAGGTGGTCGCCCTCCACCGCACCCAGCAGGCCGCGCCGGTAGTCGGCGATGACCAGCCGGGCCTGGGCCGGGGTGTACCGCTCGGTGATGCCCCGGGCGATCAGCCGCAACAGGTTGGTCTTGCCGCACTCGGCGTCGCCGAACACGGTCAGGTGCGGCTCGTTGGCCAGGTCCAGGTAGACCGGGGCGAGCGCCGACTCGTTGACGCCGATCGGGATGCCCGGGACCGACCGGTCGATCACCTTCGCCAGCTCGCCGACCGGCAGCTTGCGCGGCAGCAGCCGTACCTTCGGCGCCGGACGGCCCGGCCAGTTCGTCGCCACGTGCCCGGCCAGGGCGATCGACGCCTCGGTCAGATCCTCGATGTCACGCTTGCCGTCGATCCGCGAGATCGCGGCGAGGAAGTGCAGCTTGTCGTGGGTCAGACCGCGGCCGGGCGTGCCGACCGGCACGTTCTGCGCGGCCCGCCGGTCGATCTCCGACTCGGCGGCGTCGCCGAGCCGCAGCTCCAGCTTCGTGCCGAGCAGGTCCCGCATGTTGATCCGGATCTCCGCCCACCGCACGGCGGTGATGACCACGTGTACGCCGAAACCCAGCCCCCGGTTGGCCAGGTTGGTGATGGTCTGCTCGAGCTCCTCGTACTCCTGGCGCAGGGTGTTCCAGCCGTCGATCACCAGGAAGACGTCGCCGAACGGGTCGTCGGCGAACTCACCGGCCGCACGCCGACGGCGGTAGCTGGCCACCGAGTCGATGCCGTGCTGGGTGAAGCGCAACTCCCGCTCGTCGATGAGCGCGACCACCTCGGCCACGGTCCGCCGGACCGCCTCGGTGTCCCGCCGGCCGGCCACACCGGACGTGTGCGGCAGGCCCTCCAGGCTGCGCAGCGCGCCGCCGCCGAAGTCGAGGCAGAAGAACTGCGCCTCGCGTGGGGTGTGGGTGAGCGCCAGCGAGGCGAGCATCGAGCGCAGCATGGTGCTCTTGCCGCTCAACGAGGCCCCGACGATCACCACGTTGCCGCCCGCGCCGGACAGGTCGATCATCATCGGGTCGCGCCGCTGCTCGTACGGGCGGTCGACGATGCCGACCGGCACGGCGAGCCGGCCACGCCCCGGCCAGTCGGCCGTGCACAGGCCGAACGTCGGGTGCACGCTCAGCGGCGGCAGCAGCTCGCCCAGGCCCGACGGCTCGGCCAGCGGCGGCAGCCAGACCTGGTGCGCCGGGCGGCCCCGCCCCTTGAGCCGGTCGATCAGCACGTCCAGCATGGCCACGGCCTTGCCGTCGGCCGACTGCTCCGGCTCCGGCGCGGTCTCCGCCGGACTCGGCAGGGCCGGCACCGGCACGTAGTCGATGCTGTACGGGACGAGCCGCCGCTGCACCTGCGCCCGGGTGGACCGCTGCACCTGGCCGGGTGCCCGGTACGGCCCGGAGACGTACGCGGCCCGGAACCGGAGCATGGTGGTGGTGTCGGTCTTGAGGTAACCGTGCCCCGGCGCGTTCGGCAGCTCGTACGCGTCCGGCACACCGAGCACGATCCGACTCTCGACGGCGGAGAAGGTCCGCAGACCGATCCGGTACGACAGGTGGGTGTCGAGTCCCCGAAGCTTGCCCTCTTCCAGCCGCTGACTCGCCAGCAGCAGGTGCACGCCGAGTGACCGGCCGAGCCGGCCGATCATCACGAACAGGTCGATGAAGTCCGGCTTGGCGGCGAGCAGCTCGCTGAACTCGTCGCAGATGATGAGCAGGCTGGGCATCGGCTCCAGCCGCTCGCCGGCCGCCCGGGCCTTCTCGTAGTCGTAGCGGGACACGTAGTTGCCGGCCGCCCGGAGCACCTCCTGGCGGCGGTTCATCTCGCCGGCGAGCGCGTCGCGCATGCGGTCGACCAGCGGCAGCTCGTCGGAGAGGTTGGTGATCACCGCGCTGGTGTGCGGCAACGCGTCCAGCGAGGCGAAGGTGGCGCCACCCTTGAAGTCGACCAGGACGAAGTTGAGCTCCTCGGAGGAGTGCGTCACGGCCAGCGCCCCGACGACCGTACGCAGCAACTCGCTCTTGCCGGAACCGGTCGCGCCGATCACCAGGCCGTGCGGTCCCATGCCCTCGTGCGCGGACTCCTTGAAGTCCAGCTCGACCACGTGACCGTCCGGCCCGACACCGAGCGGGATGCGCAGCCGGTCCCGGTGGCTGCGCGGCCGCCAGGTCTGCTGCACGTCCACGCTGGCCGCGTCGCCGATGCCCAGCAGGTCCGGCAGCTCCATGCTGCGGGCCAGCGGCTCCTCCGTGCTGGCGCCCTGCTGCTGGGAGAGCCGGTAGGGGGCGATCTGCCGGGCCAGCCCCTCGGCCGCCGCCGCGCTGAGCCGATCCGGCCTGCCGAGCCGGGACGACGTCGAGCCCCGGACCAGGTCCAGCCCGCTGCCGTCGCCGGCGTCGAGGCAGAGCAGCCAGCGACCGGCGTCGCGGGGCACGGTGCCGGAGAGGTCGATCACCGTGGTGCCGAGCAGGCCCGAGCCCATCAGCGCGCAGGTCGGCGCGACCTCGCCACCGTCGAGGACCACCACCAGGTGCGCGGCGGTGGTGAGCGGCTTCGCCTCCGGGGCGAACCGGGGGCGACCGGCCAGCTCGTTGGCGAGCGCCGCCTCCGCCTCGGCGAGGCTGGCGAAGACCATCCGGCGGGCACCCGCCGCGTCGGTGACCCCCGGGTGCTGGCCGTGCGGCAGCCACTTCACCCAGTCCCACGCCGGCTGCCGGTCGTGCGCGGCCACCACCGCCACCATCAGGTCGTCCGGGGCGTGGAAGGTGACCAACTGGCCCAGCGCGGCCCGGATCAGGTCGAGCACCGGCTCCCGGTCGCCGCGCAGCGCGATCCGGCTGAACGCGCGCAGCGAAAGCGCGGTGGGCAGGTCCGGCACGCTGGAGTGGGCCCGGACGAACCGGCGCAGCGCGATCGCGCTCATCGGCTCCAGATCCTCCACCGGCTTGGTCTCCGGCGGCACGATCTCCACCGCCAGCCGCTGCGGGCCGAGCGCGATCCGGGCCTCGCCGAAGTCGTCCTCGGTGATCCGCCGCTCCCACAGCCGCCGCGACGAGGCGATCGACCAGAGCGCGTCCGGCTCCGGATGACGCCAGGTCATTGCCGCCCGCTGCTGCTCGGCGGCCCGGCGGGTGCGCTTGCGCATCTGAGCCAGGTAACGCATGTAGTCGCGCCGCTCGGCGTTCAACTCGGCCTTGTCGTTGCCGCCGTTGTTGAGCGTGCCGATCGCCATGCCCAGCATGGAGACGCCGAAGAGACCGCCGGCGATGTACGTCATCATGCCGCCCTGGCGGCCGGCGTAGAGGAAGGCCATCGCGCCGACGCCGCAGAGCATCGGCAGGATCATCAACACCTGGCCCATGCCGCGCGGCTGCTGCTCGGGCAGCTCGGGCGGGGACTCCAGCAGCACCTCGCCGCGTGGCAGCGCGGGCCCCGGTTGACGCGGAAGCCGGCGGAACACCACCGTGCTCACGGTGTCTCCTCCCCAGAAACGGCCCTGATCGCGGTCCAGCCACCCATCCGGACGTCGGGTGGGCAACCCGTGCGTCCGCCATCGTAGGTAATCTCCCGGAGGCGTCGTGGACCCGTGTCGCGACGGCGCCGCCGGCCGAGGTGGATCGTAGGCGAGCACGAGGAGGCCCCAGTGGCGACGAAGACCGCGACCGGCGGGCTGAGCCGGATCACCATCGTGGCGCCGCGGACCAGGATGGACCTGGCGGTGCCGTCGGACGTGCCGCTGGCCGACCTGCTGCCCACGCTGCTGCGGTACGCCGGTGAGGACCTCGCCGACGAGGGCGTCCGGCACGGCGGATGGAGCCTCTCCCGGCTCGGCGGGCAGCCGCTTGACGGTGGCCGTACCCCGGCTCAGCTCGGCGTGCGCGACGGCGAGGTGCTCTACTTCAACCCCCGGGCCGCCGCGGCCCCGGAGATCGTCTTCGACGACGTGGTGGACGCCGTCGCCACCGCCACCAACCAGCGCCCCGGCACCTGGCAGGTCGGCACCACCCGCGGCTTCGCGGTGCTCTTCGCCGGGGCGGCTCTGACGGCCGGCACGGCGGCGGCACTCTTCGCCGGTCCGCCGCAGCTGCCCGGCGCGCTGGCCGCGCTCGTGGTCGCGGTCGCCCTGGTGGTGAGCGCGGCGGTGCTGTCCCGGGCGGCCGGCGACAGCCGGACCGGCGCGGTGCTGGCCATGGGTGGCCTCGGCTACGCGGCGATCGGCGGCCTGCTGGTCCTCGCCGGGGACCGGAAGCTGACCGACCTGGCCAGCCCGCACCTGCTGTTGGCCGCGACCGCGGTGGTGCTCTTCGGCGCCGTGGCCGCGCTCGCCGTCGGCGACCGGCTGCCGCTGTTCCTCGGGGCGGTGGCGGTGGGCACGGCCGTCGGCCTCGGCGCGGTGCTCTGCCTGGCCTTCGGTATCGGCGCGGCGGCCGCCGCGGGAGTGGTCGCGACCGTCGCGTTCGGTGCCCTGCCGGCGCTGCCGATGGTCGCCTACCGGCTGGCCCGACTGCCGGTGCCGTCGATTCCGACCGGGCCGGACGACCTGAAGACCGACACGGAATCGGTCGACGGCCCGCAGGTACTGCGCAACAGCGAGCGGGCCGACGCGTTCCTCACCGGTCTGCTGTGGACGGTGTCGCTGCTGGTGCTCGGCGGCCAGGTGGTGCTCGCCGGCAACGGGCGGCTGCCGGCGGTGCTGCTCTGCCTGCTGCTGGCCCTGCTGTCGTTGCTGCGGGCCCGGCCGTTCACCGGCCGCGCCCAGCGCACCCCGGTGCTCCTCGCCGGCGCCGTCGGGCTGGGGCTGGCCGCCGCGGCCACCTTCGGTGCCGGGCAGCTGCCGGTCCGGCTCGGGCTGGTGCTCGGCGGCCTGCTGCTGGCGGCCGTGATCAGCCTGATCTACGGCCTCACCGTGGCGGGCAAGCGCATCTCGCCGGTCTGGGGCCGGCTCCTCGACATCGTCGAGATCCTGCTGATCGTCGCCCTGGTGCCGATGGCCGCCTGGGTCTGCGGCCTCTACGGCTGGATCGTCAGTCTTCGACCGTGACGGTGCCCATGGCGGTGGCGACCGGCGCGGTGGCGTAGACGCCCGGCCCGTGCTGCCCGTCCAGCGGGCGGGCCGGCACGCCGCTGCGCTTGGCCACGTCCCGGACGACCTTCACCAGTGCCTCGGCGTGACCGTCCATCGCCGCCACCCGCAGCAGCGGGGGCACCTGCCGCCCGCCGGAGAGCACCATCGCCGCGACGGTGTGCGACGGCGCCGAGGTGGCCGTCACCGCGTCCACCAGCGCGCCCAGCGACCCGTTGGGGCGTACCCGCAGCGCCAGGCAGCGCTGGGTCCAGCCGCCGCCGCGCAGGCTCGTCCAGCTCTCGACCGGTGACTCGGGCGCCAGGTCGAGACCGGCACCGGAGACCACCGCCGCGTGCAGCTCGTCGCGGCCCAGGACGCGGTGGCCGAGGCCGGCAGCGTTCAACGCCTTGCCGAGCCGGCCGATCCCGGTCGCGACGGTACGGTGCACCCCGCGCAGCCCACCGCCCCGGCTCACCGTCTCGGCGCGGGCGTCGGAGACCGAGAGTCGTAGCGCCACCCAGACCGTGCGGTGGGCGGCCGGCGCCGCACCCGGCGCCGGGTACCAGACCAGGGTGTGCGACACGACCTGGGTCTGAGTGACCGGCCCGGTGAAGTCGGCGAGCACCGCGAGGGCCCGGTCCACCACCGCCGTCTCGACGGATCCGGCGGGTGCGCCGGGCCGGCCGGTCAGCGCGACCGCGGCGAACCAGCCCCGGTCGTCCTGGCCGATGCCGAGCCGGGTGCCCCGCTCGGTCAGCTCGACGACGGTCAGGTCCGGGGCGAGCGCGGCCAGCCGCGGGTCGCCGGAGGGCACCGCGCCCCGCGCGCGGTCCCGCCGCCGACGCAGCCGGCGGCGGAGCACCAGGTCCTCGTACCACCAGCGGCCGCCTCTGCGGGCGAAGGCGGCGACGACCGCCGCCCCGGCCAGTGACGCGACGGCGGCGAGCACCCAGGCCGGGCCGGCGGTGGCGAGCCAGACGGCCAGCGCGGCGCACTCCAGCACCACGAGCTGACCGACGACGACCGGGCCGAGCCGACCGCGCCTACGCCGGTCGGCCGGGGTGACCGGCCGGTCCTCGGGCACGGCGGAGGCGGTGGCCGTACGACCGGTTGGCGCCTGGACCTGGGTCATCGGTGAGCGTCCCTTCTGGATATCCTGGGCATCCGCCGGTTCGGTGCGTCGCCGAGGCCCGGGCGGGGTCCCGGTGAACCGTCGACGGCCCCTTATCGTAGGGAAGCCCGCGACGGAGTACGGACCTGATCGTCGCGGACCCACCCCTGCCGGAGGTTTTCATGCGGACCCGCCGCGATCAGGTGCAGGCGTACCGCTTCGTCACCCGCCGCATCGTCTCGGCGCTGCTCTCCGGCGACCCGGAGACCAACGACCTGCCGATGCAACGGCTCGGCATGGCGGTGTTGGGCAGCGTGATCGCCGCCGCCGTGGTGCTCGGGGGCGCCGGCGCGTACGGGCAGCTCACCGGCAACGCCGCGCCGTTGGAGGCGAACACGTTGGTGATCGAGCGGGAGACCGGTGCCACGTACGTCTTCAGCGACGGGGTGCTGCACCCGACGCTCAACTACGCCTCCGCCCGGCTGATCCTCGACGAGGCCGCGCCGCCCGTCCGTACCGTGTCCCAGGCCTCCATCAGGGACCGGCCGCGGGGCCGTGCGGTGGGCATCGTCGGCGCCCCCGACGACCTGCCGGACGGCAAGTCGCTGGTCGGGTTGCCCTGGTCGGTCTGCGACGTGCCCGACCCGGCCGACCCGCGGCGATCCACCACCCGGCTGGTGATCGACCGGCCGTTGCCGGGCGGTGTCCCCCTCACCGACCGGGCGGTCCTGGTCCGGACGAACGACGCGCGATACCTGCTCACGGGCGGTGCCCGGCTGCGGGTGGTCGGCGACGAGCAGGCACTGGTGGCGTTGAAGATGGCCGGCGCGACCACCCTGACCGTGGGGCAGCAGCTGCTCAACGCGGTGCCGGTCGGGCCGGCGCTGCGTAAGCCGGCCATCGACGGCGACGGCGAATCCAGCGGCGTGGCGGTCGGTGGCCGCCCCGCACGGGTCGGCCAGGTCTACCGGGCCGCCGGCACCTACTACGTGCTGACCCGGAAGGGGCTGGTGCCGGTCAAGGAGATGACCGCGTTGCTGCTGCTCGGCAGCGGCGGTCAGGTCACCGACATCACGCCGGACCAGGCCGGCCAGCTCTACGTCGACGAGCGGCTGGACGCCGAGGGGCTGCCGGACCAGCCGCCCGCCCTGCACGAGGTGCGGCCGGGCCGGACGGTGCTCTGCGCCACGTACCGGTCGGGCGGGTCGGGCCAGCCGCCGGTCACCACGCTGGAGGTCTTCGACCAGCCGCCGGCTGAGCTGACCGCGTCGGCCGGCGTGGCCGCTCGGCAGGGCCCCCGGGACGCCGTACGTACCGCCGAGAGCGTGCTGCTGCCCGGCGGCAAGGGCGTGCTGGTGCAGGCGACGGCCGGTGAGAGCGGCACGGCGGCGGCGGGTGCCACGGTCTACCTGATCACCACGCAGGGGGTCCGCTTCCCGCTCGGCACCGCCACCGGTGACGCGCAGATCGCGCTCGGGTACGGCGACGTGCAGCCGTTGGGGGTGCCCGCCTCGTTGCTGGCGCTGGTGCCGACCGGACCGACGCTGGAACGGCGGGACGCGATGACCCAGTTCGATCCGGGTGCTCTGTCGGCCGGTGCGGCGCCCGGGTCGGGCGACCCGGCGGCGACGCCGGCCCAGGGCGGCTGACCGGGCCGAGTCCAGTGTGGAGCCTGGCTGGCCGCGGGTCGCCCCGAGCTGTTCGGGTCGACTAACCTGAGCGTGGCCAACGGTTGCCGACATTGACCACGGGGATCTGCCATGACCGGGCGCACAACAGTAGACGTACTTTCCCTGGAGGATTTCCACCAGCGGCTCAAGCTCCGGCTCAGCGAGGCCGAGTCGGTGTTGAAGAAGCTCAACACCGAGATGCAGTGCCGTCCGCCCGCGCTGGGCACCTTCACCGACGCGACCGGCAACATGCGTCGCTACTCCGAGACGTACACGAGCTACGTCAACCACGCCGAGCGGCTACGCCGGGCGATCGAGGCCGTCCAAGAGGCCACCCACAAGATCTCGACCAACTACCGGACCGCCGAGGCGCGCAACGCCGCCGCCGCGGCCGACATCATCGCCGCGCTCTCCGGGCTGACCGAGGCGATGAAGCCGGCGAAGGGAGATGATCCGCGTGTCTGAATACACCCGGCGCTACGAACATGTCAGCCACCGGGAGCTGTACCAGGGTGTCACCGCGGGCGACCCGACGCAGGTCGACGGGCTCGCCGCGCAGTGGAGCTCGCTGAAGGACACCCTGGAGAGCCTCGGCCGGGACCTGGCCGGTGACCTGGACGCGCTGGCCAAGACCTGGTCGGGCGACGCCGCGCGAGAGTTCCACCAGCGGGTGAATCTGGTGGTCGACTACTCCGGCAACCTCGCCCACGACATGGCCGGCCTGCGGCAGGCGTTGGACCTGATGGCCACCGCGCTGCGCACCGCCCAGTCGAAGGCGGAGAGCCCGGAGGAGACCGACGACAACGACAAGCTGGTCTCCGGTGCCACCAAGGGCTTCCTGATCGGCGGGGTTACGGGCGCGGTCATCGGCGGCATCGTCGGCCACGAGCAGGACAAGGCCGAGCAGGAGAAGGCGCACCAGCGGATGGTGCAGGTCGTCGCCAACCTGGCCGAGGGTTACGACCTGTCCGCGTACGGGCGGGTCGTCATCCCCGAGCCGCCCGACCACCGCCTGCCGGGCCACATCGACCCGTCCGGCCCGACGCTGGACCGCGGCCCGTCGGTGGCTACGCCCTCGTCCGGGCCGACCTCCGGCACCTTCGTGCACCCCCAGGGGCCGACCGCGACCCCGTCGGGCGTGCAGCACACCGCCCCGACCAGCGACACGGTGGACGGCAGCGTTCCCGGGAGCCCGGGCACGGGCAACCCCGGCACCATCGGCAGCCCCGGCACCGTCGGTTCCGTCGGTTCCGTCGGCGTGGTCGACCCCGCCGGCACCTCGCTCGCCGGCGCCGGTCCGGTGACGGTCGGCGGCCCGACGCCCACCGGCCTTGCCGGCACCGGCGGCACCACCTCGACCGTGCTGACCGGCAGCGGGGGCCTCTACGGGGCGCCGGGTGTGGTCGGCACCGGGTCGCTGGCCGGTGCGGGCACGCCGGCCGGCGGCCGGGCGGGCAGCGTGGCCGGGCTGGACAACCGTTCGGCGGCCGGCACCGGGCGGCTCGCCGGCGGGCGGGGCGCGGTGGTGGAGTCGGAAGGCCGGTCCACCGGCAGCCGCGGCACGAACGGGCGCTCCGCGATGGCCGGGCGCAACGGCGTGCTGGGCGGGCGCCGCGAGCACGACGAGGATGAGTCGGAGGAGCGGCTCACCTGGCTGACCGAGGACGAGATGGTCTGGGGCGACGGCCGGCCGGCGCCGCCACCGGTGCTCGGCACCGACTGACCGCACGCTGACGGACGGCGCGGCGACCCCTGAGCGAAGGGGCACCGCGCCGTCCGCATTCGCACGGCCGGGTATACCTAGTGCGTATACCTGATGTGTATAGTCTCCTCCATGTCGATCGGTCACACCTTCCTCGGGCTGCTGGAGTCCAGCCCCCGACACGGATACGACCTCAAGCGGGCGTACGACGAACGCTTCGGGCACTCCCGGCCACTGCACTTCGGCCAGGTCTACTCCACCCTGTCCCGGCTGCTCCGCAACGGCCTGGTCGAGGTCGACTCGGTCGAGCCCGGGGAGGGCCCCGAGCGCAAGCGGTACGCGATCACCGAGGCGGGGGTGACCGACGTCCAGCACTGGCTGTCCCAGCCCGAGAAGCCCGAGCCCTACCTGCAGAGCATCCTCTACACCAAGGTGGTGCTCGCGCTGCTCACCGACCGCCCCGCCGCCGACCTGCTGGACACCCAGCGGGCCGAGCACCTGCGGCTGATGCGCGAGCTGACCCGGCGCAAGACCCACGGCGACCTCGCCGAGCAGCTCATCTGCGACCACGCGCTCTTCCATCTGGAGGCGGACCTGCGCTGGCTGGAGCTGACCACGGCACGTCTCGACGAGCTGGCGAAGGAGGTCCGGGGATGACCGGCGACGCCCTGCTGATCGCGGAGGACCTGCACAAGTCCTTCGGCCCGACCCCGGCCCTCGCCGGCGCCTCGGTCTCCGTACGCGCCGGTGAGGTGGTGGCGCTGATGGGCCCGTCCGGGTCGGGCAAGTCCACGCTGCTGCACTGCCTGGCCGGCATCCTCCGCCCCGACCAGGGCCGGGTGCTCTACCGGGGCGCCGAGCTGACCTCGCTCTCCGACCAGGCCCGCAGCGCGCTGCGCCGCCGGGAGTTCGGCTTCGTGTTCCAGTTCGGGCAGCTCGTACCGGAGCTGACCTGTCTGGAGAACGTCGCGCTACCGCTGCGGCTGGAGCGCGTACCCCGCCGCGAGGCGGAACGGCGGGCCACCGAGTGGCTGGACCGGCTGGAGGTGACCGACGTCGCCGGCAAACGGCCGGGCGAGATCTCCGGCGGCCAGGGCCAGCGGGTCGCGGTGGCCCGTGCGCTGGTCACCACCCCGAAGGTGGTGTTCGCCGACGAGCCCACCGGGGCCCTGGACTCGCTGAATGGCGAGCGAGTGATGCGCCTGCTCGCCGACGCGGCCCGGGAGAGCCGAGCTGCCGTCCTGCTGGTGACCCACGAGCCACGGGTGGCGGCGTACTCCGATCGGGAGGTCGTGGTCCGCGACGGCCGGGCCCGCAGCCTGGAGCAGGCGGCGTGACCGCGGTGGACTTCCGACGGCCCGGCGGCCGGCTGCGGGCCGCGCTGGGCGACCTGCTGATGGGCGCGCGGATGGCCTTCACCGGCGGGCGGGAGGGCTGGACCCGGACGGTGCTGACCGCGCTCGGCGTGGGCGTCGGCGTCGCGATGCTGCTGCTCGCCGCGGCGGCGCCCGGCGCGATCGACGCCCGCGCCGACCGGACTGCGGCCCGGGCCGACTGGGTTGACCGGGCGGATCTGCCGGCGGCGGCGAACACGTTCCTGGTCGTACCGGTCGACACCGACTTCCGAGGGACCTTCGTCCGGGGGCGGATCCTCCACCCGGAGGGCCCCGACGCGCCGGTGCCGCCCGGCCTGTCCACCTTCCCCCACGACGGCGAGGCGGTGGTCTCCCCGGCGCTGCGCGCGCTGCTCGATTCGCCGGACGGCCCGCTGTTCGCACCCCGCCTGGGCGGGGCCCGGGTCACCGGCACGATCGGTCCCGAGGGCCTGTCCGGCCCCCACGAGCTGGCCTTCTACCTCGGCCGCGACACCATTAGGCCCGACCGCGGAATGCGCCTGGATCACTTCGGCGACTCTGGCCCGGGTGAGCAACTCAGTCCGGTGCTGTGGCTGCTCATCGTGGTGGTCTTCGTGGTGCTGCTGCTGCCGATCGTGGTGTTCCTCGGGGCGGCCGTCCGCTTCGGCGGTGAGCAGCGCGACCGCCGGCTCGCCGCGCTGCGGCTGCTCGGGGCGGACGCCGGCATGGTTCGCCGGATCGCCGCTGCCGAGGCGGGCACCGCCGCCCTGTTCGGGCTCGCCGTCGGTGCGCTGCTCTTCCTCGCCGGTCGCCAACTGGCGCCGCTGATCTCGCTCTACGACATCAGCGTGTTCCCCGGCGACCTGCGCCCGGTGCCGTGGCTGGCGGCGCTGGTGGCACTGGCCGTGCCGCTGCTCGCCGCCGGGGTGGCGCTGCTGGCCCTGCGCGGTGTGCTCGTCACGCCGTTGGGCGTCAGCCGCCGGGCCACCGCGGCCCGGCGCCGCCTCTGGTGGCGGTTGCTGCTGCCTGCGGCGGGGCTCGCGCTGCTGCTGCCGCTCGTTGACGTCCGG
Source organism: Micromonospora sp. NPDC048999 (assembly GCF_040649295.1). NCBI lineage: Bacteria > Bacillati > Actinomycetota > Actinomycetes > Micromonosporales > Micromonosporaceae > Micromonospora > Micromonospora sp. NPDC048999. Next base: position 244,563 of record NZ_JBEZFI010000001.1, read on the forward strand.
GCCGCCCGCTCCGGCACGTTCCATGCCCAGGTCGCGGCCGGCGCGGTGCTGCTCCTCGTCGGCACGGTCGCCCTGCTGCCCTGGCTGGTCGACCTGCTGGTACGCCGGCTACGCGGCGGCCCACCGCCCTGGCAGCTCGCGATCCGACGACTCCAGCTCGACAGCACCGCCTCGACCCGGCTGGTCAGCGGGGTGGCCGTCGCCGTGGCCGGCACGATCGGGCTGCAGATGCTGGTGGCCGGCGTGCAGGACGAGTTCCGGAAGAACACCGGCCAGGACCCGACCCGGGCCCAGGTTGCCGTATGGCTGGACAATCTGCCGGATCCCGGGAAGGCCCTGGCGCAGCTGGCGGCCGTGCCGGGCGTGACGCGAAGCGTCGGAACCCTGTCCCTCAGCGCCGAGCCGGCGGTCCCGGCCCAGGACGGGTCGGAGGATCAGACCCTGATCCGGGTCGGCGACTGCACGGCGCTGGCCGAATTCGCCGACCTCGGCTCCTGCGCCGACGGTGATGCCTTCCTGACCTGGGAGGACGCCCCCGTCCCCGGTATCGGTCCCGGCACCCGGCTGAGCCTCGGCGACGGTTCCGTGACCTGGCGGGTACCCACGAACGCCCGGACCGTGCCGGTACGCAACGACCCGATGGGGGCAAGGCACAGCGGGCTGTTGGTCACCCCCGGGGCGATGCCGTCGCTGCCACCCCACGTCTCGGCCCACGCACTGCTCAGCGTGGATCCCCACGACCCGGACGCGGTGGAACGGGTCCGCGCCTACGTCGCCGGGCTGGACCTGTTCGCCTCGGTGAACGCGCTGACCGAGATGCGGGAGAGTTCGCAGTTCGCCAACGTCCGGCGCGGGCTGCTCGCCGGCGCGGTGGTCACCCTGCTGCTGATCGGGGTGAGCATGCTGGTCGGCGTCCTGGAGCAGCTCCGGGAACGCCGCCGGCTGCTCGCCGCGCTGGTCGCCGTCGGGACGCCCCGGAGCGCGCTCGGCTGGTCGGTGCTGGGGCAGACCGGGGTGCCGGTGCTGGCCGGGCTGGTGCTCGCCACCGGCATCGGGGTGGCGATGGGGGCGGCCCTGCTCAAGATGGTGGGCGCGCCGGTGGTGGTGAGCTGGCCGGTGGTGGCGCTCGGCGTCGGGCTTGGTGCCGCGGTGGTGCTGCTGGTAACGCTGGCGAGCCTGCCGGTGCTCTGGCGGCTGACCCGTCCCGACGGTTTGCGATTCGAGTGACCCTCGACGGCCCACCCGGTGGCGCGGGGCACCGGGTGGGCCGTCGGCTCCGCCGTCGGTAGTGGTCTGTCCACAGCGCAGGGTGGGGCGGTTCACGTATCCGACACGCCGGTCGAGATGCACGAGGCGGATCTGCCGGATAGGTTTGAGCGGTGCTGCCCGTAGCGTTCACCCCGCCCCTCTGGGCGGCGACGCTGCGCAGGCTGCGGGAGCTGGCCCGGGTGGCGGTTGCCGCCCTGGTGCTCGTCGTCGGGCTCAACGGGCTGGCCGCCGCCCCGGCCACCGCTGAGGCGACCGTCTTCAGTGCGAGCGCGGCGACCGGCGCATCGGCCGCCGAGGCCCGGCTGGCCGCGCCGGATGTGGACACCGCCACCGGGCCGCTACGCCGGTCGTTCACCTCGCCGGCTCCGGACGTACCGTCGCGCCACGTCGACCACGACGTCGCGCCGCCGCCCACGGGCGCGGTCGTCGTGCCGACCGCCGACCCCGGTCGAGAGTCGATCGCCCGCCGCGGCCCGCCGCGCGCCTGAACGTGCCGGCCGCCCATGCGGCCTCCGCTGCGTTCCTCGCCGCCCCCTCCGGGGTACGGCCCAAACGGCGCTGTCGCGCCGACGGCGATCCGCCGCCCGTCCAACCGGGCCCTGAGCATGAGTTCCGACCGTTCCACCACGAGGTGCTGGTGATGCAGACCGTTCTCTCCACCGTCCTGCCCGACGTTCCCCAGGCCGCCGGAATCTGGCTGGCCCTGCTCGCCGTGGCGGCGATCGTCGTCGCTGCCCTGATCGTCCGCCCGGACCTGTTCCGCTCGGTGTTCGGCGAGCGGATCAGCGAGGCGGCCATGCCGACCAGCCTGGAGTTGGCCGAGGAGGCCCGCGAGCAGGCCCGGTACGCGCAGGAGGTCGAGGTGGCGTCGTCCCGCGCGGCAGCCACGGCCGACCGGCGACGCGCCGAGTGGCTGGCCGTCCAGGAGCAGGTCGAGGAGGCGTGGCAGGCGTACGAGGCGGCCGAGGAGGACGTCCGCCGGCTGGCCGTCGCCGCCGCGCTGCCCCTGCCGCGTACCGCCCAGACCCCCGCCGAGTACGCGGACCGGGAGCGCTGGCTGCACCGGGCGGCGCTGGACGCGCAGGGGCGCAAGGAGATCACGGTGGAACAGCTCAACGACATCCTCGGCCATCGGGGCTGGGACCCGCGCCGGCACCCGGTGGAGCAGGAGTTGCTGCTGCGTCGGCTGGTCCGGGACAACCTGCGCACCCGGCAGCGGGCCGCCCGGGAGCGGGAGCAGGCCGCCTGGCAGGCCGCCGAGCTGGCCGCCGCCGCCGCGCGGAGCCTGCGCGACGAGGCGTACGTGGCGACCTGTCCCACGCCCGAGCCGCAGTCGTCGCTGTCCATCGTGGGTCTCACGGCGCCGGAGACCACCCGGGAGCTGTCGACCACGGGCCGACCCGCCGAGGTCACCCGTGAGATCCCGCCGGCCGCCCGGGGCCGGGCGGCCGTGCCGGCCTACTGACCGGCCGGCCCGGGCTGACACGGCCGTGCACGCCGTAAGGTCCGGGGGGGGTTAGTGCTGGTTTGTCCCATTCGAGGCGGAATGTTCGTTATGTGGTGAGCGGGGCCACCAGGAGGGGTGGAATCGGGGGCCACCACCGCTCGTTGCACTTCTGGTACGGCTGCAACGCCGGATCCCTGAGAACAGCCGAGCGCGCCACTCCTGGTGCTGCGTCTCTCCGGAGACGTCAACCCCCGAATGGAGCTTCGACATGAACTCGATTTTCCGTAAGAGCATGCTGTCCGTCGCCGGTCTCGTCATGTCCGGTGGTGTCATCGCCGGTCCCGTCCTGGCCGCGCACGCCGCCTCGGCGGACGCCACCCCGGCCGCCTCGGCGGGCACGCCGGCCACCTCGGCGGACGCCACGCCGGCCACCACAGCGACCGCTGCCGGTGCTATCGCCGATTACCAGTACCAGGCCCAGCCCAACGGCTACTACTGCGGCCCGGCCTCGACCCGGATCGCGCTGTCGGCCGAGGGCATGCAGGTCAGCCAGGACAAGCTGGCCAGCGAGCTGGGCACCACGTTGAACGGCACCGACTCCGCCTTCGACATCACCCGGGTGCTCAACGATCACACCGGTGGCAAGTACAAGACCACCGAGATCCAGGACAACGTGGCCACCCAGGCTCAGATCGATCAGCTGCGCGCGGATGTGAAGACCGCGGTCGATCAGGGCCGCCCGGTCGTGGCCAACATCCTGGGCACCGCCCTGGACGTGGACGGCGTCGCGCACAGCTACACGGGTCACTACCTGACCGTGGTGAAGTACAAGGACGACGGCAACACCGTGCTGATCGCCGACCCGGCCAGCCCCGGCGAGCCGACGTACTGGATGAACGTGACCGACCTGGCCAACTGGATCGCCAGCCGCGGTTACAGCTCCTGACCGAGCGGAACACGAGGGCCGGTCTCCCCGAACGGGAGGCCGGCCCTCGCCGTGTTCGACGCGTAACATGGCCGCCGTGCCGCGACCGGTGATCTTCGACCTTTACCACACGCTCGTCGACGGGGCGGACTCCGAACGGGACCGGGTGGTCGGGGAGATGGCCCTGATGGTGGGGGTGGAGCCGGCGGCGCTGGTCGACGCGTACCACGCCACCTGGCGGGACCGGATGCTGCGCTGGGACGTCGCGGAGACCGTACGCGTCCTCGCTGGACGGCTCGGCGGGACACCGACCGAGGAGCAGGTGACCCGGGCGGCGGCGCACCGCCGGGAGCTGGCCATTCGGGTGCTGGGCCGGGTCGCGCCGGAGACCCTCGCCGTGCTGGACGCGTTGCGCGCCGACGGCCACCCGCTCGGCCTGATCAGCAACGCCACCGCCGAAACCGCCGAGGCGTGGCCGGCCGGCCCGCTGGCCCGCCGCTTCGACGTCACGGTGTTCTCCTGCGAGGTCGGCGTGGCCAAGCCCGACCCGGCGATCTACCGGGCGGCGGCCGAGCGGCTGGGGGTTGCTCCGGGCGACTGCGTCTTCGTCGGCGACGGCGCGGACGGCGAGCTGGCCGGCGCGCGGGCGGCCGGCATGACGGTGATCCGGACCACCGAGCACCACGACAGCGATCCCGACTGGACCGGGCCGGCGCTTGCCGCCCTCAGCGAGCTGCCCGCCCTACTCGGCCAGGGCTAGCCGCCCGCCAGATCAGGCGGCCGGCGGATCAGGCGGCCGGCGGATCAGGCGGCCGGCGGATCAGGCGGCCGGCGGGTGCGGATCGAGCGGGCGCTCGAAGAAGCTCTCCAGCACCACCACGGTCTGCGTGCCCGTGACACCCTCGACCTCGAACAGCCGGCGCAAGCTGGCCTGCAGCTGCTCGGGCGTTCCGACCCGGATCTTGACCAGCAGCGAGGCGGGGCCGGCGATCACGTACGCCTCCTCCACCTCTGGCAGGGCGGCCGCCGCCGCCCACGACGGGCTGCACTGCTTCGACCCGGACGGCACCCTGCTGGGCAAGCTGCACCTCCCCGAGATCGTCGCCAACTTCACCTTCGGCGGCCCGAAGCGCAACCACCTCTGCATCTGCGCCTCCAGCTCGCTCTACAGCCTGCGGGTGAACGTCAACGGGGTCCGCTACCCGGGTTGGTGACCGGTCAGGCCGGGTGGGGCGTACGCAGGTGGGTGGTGAACCAGGTGCCGGCCTGGTCGGCCACCTGGTCGAGCATGCCGGGCTCCTCGAAGAGGTGGGTGGCGCCGGGGACGATCCGCAGCTCGGCCACCTCGCCCAGCTGGTCCCGCGCCTGCTCGTTGAGCACGATCACCTCCTCGTCCAAGCCGCCGACCATGAGCAACGTCGGTGCGCGCACCTTCGACAGGGCATTGCCCGCCAGGTCGGGTCGGCCACCCCGGGAAACCACCGCAGCCACCCGGTCCGCCCTGGTGGCCGCCGCCACCAGGGCCGCCGCGGCGCCGGTGCTGGCACCGAAGAGGCCGATCGGCAGCCGGCCCAGCGTCGGCTCGTCGCCCATCCAGTCGACGATCGCGGCCAGCCGCCCGGCGAGCATCCCGATGTCGAAGCGCAGCTCGGCGGTCTGGGCGTCGAGCACGTCCTCGTCGGGGGTGAGCAGGTCGACCAGCACGGTCGCCAGCGACCGGGCATTGAGCTGGCTCGCGACGGCCACGTTGCGCGGGCTGTGCCGCGAGCTGCCGCTGCCGTGGGCGAAGAGCACCACGCCGGTCGGCCCGGACGGCATGAACACGTCGGCGGCCAGCCCGCCCTCGGCCACCGGAATCGTCACCTCGCGCGTCTCCACGCCCCCGCATACCCCCACCACCCCCCACCTCACCTCCCCACCCCAGGGTCGGCGTCTTGCCTTGACGTCGGCGACAAGGTTTAGCGTTGCCCGCATGGAGGTCGGCATGCGGATCGGTGAGCTGGCGGAACGGGCCGGTACGAGTACCCGGACGCTGCGCTACTACGAGGCCCGCGGCCTGGTGCGGCCACACCGCTCCGCCAACGGCTATCGGCGCTACGACGACGCGGAACTGCGCGTCGTACACGAGATCCGGGCGCTGCTGGCGGTGGGCTTCGACCTGGACGACATCCGGCCGTTCGTGGCCTGCCTTCGCGCCGGCAACAGCTCCGGCGACGTCTGCCCCGACTCGGTCGCCGTGCTGCGGCGCAAGCTCGCCGAGGTGGACGACTACCTCGACCGGCTCGGCACGGTACGCCGACAGTTGCACGACCAGCTCGCTCGCGCGATCGCCCACCGGGAGGAAACATGCCTCAGGACACGGCCCAGACCCGACTGACCACGGTCACCGACGCGACGTTCGCCGCCACCGTGCTGGCCGCCGACCGCCCGGTCGTGGTCGACTTCTGGGCGGAGTGGTGCCCACCGTGCCGGGCGGTGTCGCGGCACCTGGCGGAACTGGCCGAGGAGTTTGGCGAAGCGCTGCGCATCGTGACCCTCAACTCCGACGAGAACCCGGAAACCACGCGGGCGTACCAGGTGCTGTCCCTGCCGACCCTGCTGGTGTTCCGAGACGGGCGGCTGGTGGGCTCGATCGTCGGTTCCCGCCCGAAGAACCACCTCCGGCTGAGCTTCGCCCGACACCTCGACGCCTGAGCCGCCGTTTGCCACCGGGGCGATCGGGAAGGCGCGGGGTGACCCACGGACCGGCGCAGCCGCGCCCCGACGGATCGCGAGGATCGTGATGGCCCAGCAGCAGAACAGGTCCCGCCAGCAGAACGCCCAGCAAAAACGCCGCGAACCGGACGCCGAGCGCTCCCGGGACTGGGCCGACGAAGCGGCGCAGGCGCGGACCGCCGACGACCCGCGGGCGATGGCGCCCCGGGACGCCGAGGGCCGACCGTCCAACGGCCGCCAGTTCTGACCTACGCACCGACCGGCCCGGCCCTGGATGTCCAGGGCCGGGCCGGCCTACGCCGCGGGCCGGCCTCGGCCGGGCGTAACCGGCCGGGGTTCATCTGACGTTGTCGGGCAGGCGCACGAGGGGCTCCCGGCCCGGCGGCTGCTCCGGCTGCGGCCCGCACGGTTCGGCCGGCGGCACCGGCACGGTGACCGGCTGGTCGCGGGTGACCCGGATCGGCTCGCCGTGATGGCGCAGCTCCAGCACGGTGTCCGGCCCGCCGTGCACCAACGAGTACGTGGTCTGGTGCGGCCGGACGTCCACCCGCAGGTGCATGGAACGCCACTGGAGCGAAAACTCCAGGCGGCTCAGCCGGCTGGACAGGCGTGGCGAGAAGGAAAGAATGCCCTCGTGGTCGCGGAGGCCGCCGAAGCCGGCGACCAGGGCGATCCAGGCCCCGGCCAGTGAGGCCATGTGCACGCCGTCGCGGGTGTTCTCGTTCAGGTCGTGCAGGTCCATCAGCGCGGCCTCGCGCAGATAGCGGTGCGCCAGCTCGGGGTGGCCGACCTCGGCCGCCATCACCGCCTGGGTGCACGCGGAGAGCGAGGAGTCCCGGACGGTCCGCCGCTCGTAGTAGAGGAAGTTCCGCATCTTCTGCGGGCCGGCGAACGCGTCACCCCGCCAGTGCATCGCCAGCACCAGGTCAGCCTGCTTGACGACCTGCTTCCGATAGAGGTCGAAGTACGGGTAGTGCAGCAGCAGTGGGTACTTCTCGGGCGGGGTCTGCTCGAAGTCCCACTCCTGCAACCGGGTGAACCCCTCCACCTGCTGGTGCACGCCGAGGTCCTCGTCGTACGGAATGTGCATGGAGCGCGCGGCGTCCCGCCAGGCGGCCGCCTCTTCCTCGGTCACCCCGAGTTCGAGCGCCTGGTCCCGCAGGCGCATCGCGCACTCGGCGGCGGTCAGCAGGTTCCGCTGTGCCATCAGGTTGGTGTAGATGTTGTCGTTCTTGACCGCGGTGTATTCGTCGGGGCCGGTCACGCCGTCGATGTGGAAGCGCCCGTCACGGTCGTGGTGGCCCAGCGAGCGCCAGAGCCGCGCGGTCTCCACCAGCAACTCCAGGCCGATCTCCCGCTCCAGCGTCTCGTCCTCGGTGGCGAGCAGATACCGCCGCAGCGCGTCGGCGATGCCGGCGGCGATGTGGAACGCGGCGGTGCCCGCCGGCCAGTACGCCGACGACTCCGGGCCCTCGATGGTCCGCCACGGGAAGGCGGCGCCCCGGAGATTCAGGGTTTGGGCCCGATCGTGCGCCTGCGGCAAAGTCGAGTGGCGCCAGTACAACGCATCACGTACCGCGCTCGGCTTGGTGTAGGTGAGCACGGGCAGCACGAACATCTCGGTGTCCCAGAACGCGTGCCCGTCGTACCCCGGGCCGGTGAGCCCCTTGGCGGCGATCGGCCGGCGTTCGGCCCGGGCACCGGCCTGGAGCACGTGGAACAGCCCGAAGCGGACGGCCTGCTGCACCTCCGGGTCGCCCTCCACCCGAACGTCGGAGGCGTCCCAGAACTCGTCCAGGTATTCCCGCTGCGCCCGGCGCAGGCCGTCCCAGCCGTCGAGGCGGGCGGCGGCGAGGGCCGCGCCGGCCTGGTCGCGCATCGCCGGCAGCGACCGCCGGCTGGACCAGCCGTACGTCAGGTACTTGACCACCCGCAGCGTCTGGCCCGGCTTGAGCACGCCGCCGACCGTGGTCCGGACCCAGTCCTCGTACCCCTCGGAGGAGATCGTCGTGCGCTCCGGGCCGTGCACCTCGTGCGCCATCGCGGCGACGACCCGCAGCCCGCTCACCTTGGTCCGGTGGATCAGCAGGCCGCCGTCGGCGGTGGTCAGCTCCTCCTCGGCCTGCAGGGGCGACTCCAGCACCGCGGCGACCCGAGGGTCGCGACTCTGCGGCGGCAGGGTCTCGTTGGCCACCAGCTCGGACTGGAGGATCAGCCGCATCGGCCCGCCGACCGGCTCGACCTCGTAGTTGATCACGGCGACCGTGCGCTGGGTGAACGACACCAGCCGGGTGCTGCGGACCTTGACCTCCCGCCCGGCCGGCGAACGCCAGTGCAGCTCCCGGTGCAGGGTGCCAGTCCGCAGGTCGAGAATCCGCTCGTGGGAGAGGAGTTCGCCGTACCGGACGTCGAGCGGTTCGTCGTCGACGAGCAGCCGGATCAGCTTGCCGTTGGTGACGTTGACGATGGTCTGCCCGGACTCGGGGAAGCCGAAGCCGGCCTCCGCGTACGGCAGGGGCCGCAGCTCGTAGAAAGAGTTGAGGTAGGTGCCGGGCAGGCCGTGCGGCTCCCCCTCGTCCAGGTTGCCGCGCAGCCCGACGTGGCCGTTCGACAGGGCGAAGACCGACTCGGACTGGGCCAGCACATCCATGTCGAGCCGGGTCTCGCGGACATGCCAGGGTTCAACGGGGTACGCCCGCTCGCGGATCATCGGACCGGCTCCCTCATCAGCTCGGCCAGGTCGGTCACCACTACGTCGGCGCCGTGTTCGCGCAGGTCGTCGGCCTGGCCGACCCGGTCGACGCCCACCACGTACCCGAAGCCGCCGGCCTTCCCGGCGGCCACCCCGGAGAGCGCGTCCTCGAAGACGGCGGCCTGCTCCGGCGCCACCCCGAGCAGTTGCGCGCCGGCGAGGAAGGTGTCCGGCTGCGGCTTGCCGCGCAGCCCCCGCTCGCGGGCGAACAGCCCGTCCACCCGGGCCTCCAGCAGCCGGTCCAGCCCGGCTGCCTCGACCACGGCCTGGCAGTTGGCGCTGGCCGAGACGACCGCGCGGCGGAGCCCGGCGCGGGCCGTCGCCTCCAGGTAGCGCACCGAGCCCTCGTAGACCTCGACCCCGTTCTCGCGCAGCCGCTTGAGCAGGACCACGTTCTTGCGGTTGCCCACCCCGTTGATCGTGTCCGCCTCCGGCGGATCGTCCGGCGTGCCGTCGGGAAGGCTGATCCCCCGGGACGCCAGGAAGGAGCGCACCCCGTCGGCGCGCGGTTTTCCGTCCACATACCGGTTGTAGTCCGGGCCGGGGTCGAACGGGCGGAACGGCTCGCCGGTGGCCGTCGCACGGTTTTTCAGGAACGCGTTGAACGTCTCGGTCCAGGCGGCGTTGTGCACCTTGGCGGTCTGCGTCAGCACACCGTCCAGATCGAAGAGACAGGCGGTCACGTGATCAGGTAGACCCAGCACGGTATGAATCTATCCACCGGATCGTCCGGGGAAACCCGATTCTGCGGGTCAGCGGGTCGACGCCCCCGCTGCGGAGCGTCATACCGCTCCACCCCTACACCACTCGACACTGATATGCCTCTGAGTCATGTTTATGCCTCAGAGGCATATCGCTCTTCAACAGAGTGCCTCCTAGCGCGCCAGGGCGGCCCGTGCGGCATCGCCGCACTGTGAACAACGCGGCCTTGATCTCGGCCCGCGTCAGCGCCAGCCGACGTCGATGCGGTCACCGCGCTCGTCGAAGAAGTGCAGGGCCTCCATGCGTACCTGGACGGCCAGCGGGTGCCCCGCCGTGACCGCCGGGTACGGGGCGAGCCGGACGGCCAACTCCGCCGGGCGGCGGTGGTGCCGGCCGGGGTCGGGAAGCACGCTGGTCCGGTTCCCGCTACCGCTGGGCACAGCCGCCGGGGCCTCCCCGGCCCGCCCGGCGAGCCGCTGCATGACCTGGCCGAACCGGCGCAGCCCGCGCTGGCCGGGCATGGCGTTCTCCACCGGGCCGCTCATCTCGTCGACCACGATCGCGGTGGCGCCGATGTCGAGGAAGGCCAGCGACTCGTGGCCGTGGTGCTCCAGGTAGCGGATCCGCCCGTGGAGCAGGTGACCGGGGCTTTCCGGGGCGACCGGGGTGAGCGCCTCGGCCCGCATCCCGACCACGATCCGCTCGCCGTGGTAGTGCGAGACGGCTCGGGCGCGAATGTCGTTCCAGGGCAGGTAGAGCGTCTGCTCGCCGAGGTTGAGCGCGACGTACCGGTCGAGGTGGACGTAGACCGACGCCTCCAGCAGGTTCATCCGGGGACTGCCGAGGAACGCGGCGACGTAGAGGGTGGCCGGCCGACCGTAGACCTGGGTGGGGGTGCCGACGTCCTGCAGGACGCCCTTGCGCATGATGGCGACCCGGTCCGCCATGGTCAGGGCCTCGGCCTGGTCGTGCGTGACGTAGATGGTGGTGACGCCCAGCTCGCGGGTCAGCCCGGAGATCTCGGCCCGCAGCTCGGCGCGGAGGCCGCTGTCCAGGTTGGAGAGGGGCTCGTCCATCAGGAACAGCCCGGGTCGGCGTACGATCGCCCGGCCCATCGCCACCCGCTGCCGCTGGCCGCCGGAGAGCTGGCTGGGCTTACGGCCGAGCACGTCGCCGATGCCGAGCGCGCCCGCCACGTCCTGGATCCGCTCCCCGCGCGCGTCCGGCTCGATCCCGGCCAGCCGCAGCGGAAAACCGATGTTGTCGCCGACGGTCATGTGCGGGTAGAGGGCGAAGTCCTGGAAGACCATGGCGATCCGTCGATCCCGGGGTGGCAGGTCGTTGGCGACCTCGCCGTCGAGCATGACCGCTCCCGAGGTCGGGTCCTCCAGCCCGGCGACCATCCGCAGCACAGTGGACTTGCCACAGCCGGAGGGGCCGAGCAGCACCATGAACTCGCCGTCGTTGACGTCCAGATTTATGGTGTCGACCGCGATGGTCCCGTCCTGGAACACCTTGGTGACATCCTTGAGCGCGACGGTGGTCACCGTCTCCTCCCCTGCTTGGCCGAAACCCGCAGATGACTGTGACGAGTGTCATCGAATTAGCACATCGGGTAAACGTGCCATCTTCGCCTCGTGACGGACCTGTTAACGCGGACTTGACGGCCCGCCACCCGGCCGGAGCCGGTCAGGCCGGCTCATCGAGGAAGATCCGGCGAACGACCCGCTCGGCGGCGTGGCCGTCGTCGAGCGCGCAGAACCGGGCCCGGAACCGCCGCCGGGCCCGATCGGCCGGCTCGGCCCGGAACGCGCCGGACCGGAACACGTCGAGCAGGGCGGGGAAATCGAGGGCCACCGCGCCCGGCGGCTCCGCCAACAGGTCGAAGTAGACACCCCGAGTGACCCGGTAAGCGTCCCAGTCCGGGGCGTAGACGACGATCGGCCGGTCCAGGACGGCATAGTCGAACATGGTCGAGGAATAGTCGGTGACCAGCACGTCCGCGGCGAGGTAGAGCTCCTCCACCGGCTCCTGGGCGCTCACGTCCAGCACCCCGTCGCCGGTCGGGCCGCGCGGTCGCCGGTCCCGGTCGTGGAAGTAGTGGCTGCGTACCAGCACCCGCCCGGACGGGCCGAGCACCTCGCGCATCCGGTCCGGGTCGAACGGCGGCCGCCAGCCGGGCAGATGCTCCCGGTGTGTCGGCGCGTACAGCACCACCGTCTCATCGGGGCCGATGCCCAGCTCCGCCCGCGCCTGGCGGCACTGCGCCGGGGTGGCCAGCGCCAGCCGGTCGTTGCGCGGGTAGCCGACCTCCAGATGGGTGAACCCGGCCGGGTACGCCCGGTCCCACATCTGGGTCGAGAAGCTGTTCGAGGTGACGCTGTAGTCCCACCGGTCCATCCGGCGCAGCAGCCCGGCGAAGTCCATCCCCACCGCGCCGAGCGGGTATCGCTGCTGGTCCAGCCCCATCACCTTGACCGGGGTGCCGTGGTGGGTCTGGACGTGCACCGAGCCCGCGCGCTTGCGGACGTGGTCCGGGAAGTTGACGTTGTTGATCAGCCAGCGGGCCCGGGCCAGCACCCGGTAGTAGTCCCGGGTGCCGGCGATCACGTACTCGACGCCGGGCGGCAGGCTGGCGACCCGGTCCGGCCGGACGATCCACACGCCGCGTACCTGAGGCGCCAGCCGCCGGGCGGCGGCGTAGATCGCGGCCGGGTTGCAGGCGTACCCCCGATACCAGTACGCGGCGTAGACGGCGAGGTTCGGGTCGAGCGGCCGATGCAGCTCGGCCCGGTAGTACTCGCTCAGCACGCCGTCGCGCGCCCCCCGCGCGGCCCGGCGGGCCACCGGCAGCACCCGCCGCCGGACCCGGCGGACCGAACGCCGCGCGTGCTCCTCGGCCCGGTGAGCCGCGCGGAGCACGCTGAACGTCCGCCAGCGCCCGGCGGCCACCAGTTGGTGCTTCACCCCGGCCAGCCCGGGTGGCACCGGGTAGCCGTCGGGCGGCAGGAAGCGGACGTAGTCGTCGTGCATCTGGGCGAAGAACGCGGGCCGCAGCCCGGGGACGATCCGCGCGCCGTTGCCGAGCACGGTCAGGTAGTGCCAGATCATCCGCTCGAAGATCGCGGGGCGCAGCCCGGCCACCTCCGGCCCCCACCGGTCCATCAGCCGGAACACCCGGTGCCACTGGGCGAACACCTCGAAGTGCCGATCCCCCCGGGTACGGGTGATCGCTCCGGTCCGGCGCTGCCGGTAGTTCAGGCAGATCCGGTCCAGCACGCCGATCCGCTCGGCGGCCAGCAGCACCGGGTAGCTGAACGAGACGTCCTCGTACCAGCCGGGCGCGAAGCGCAGCCCCCGCTCGGCCAGGAACTCCCGCCGGACCACCCGGTTCCAGGCGGTGTGCAGCAGTCGCAGGGTCTGTGGCCGGTCCCGCAGCCGGAACGTCGCCGCACCGGGCGGCTCCGGAAACACCTCGGCCATGGCGCTGCGCACACCCACGTTGTCCCAGTACGCCCGGATGTGGTCGACGATCAGCGCGTCCGGCCGGGTGGCCCGGAGCCGGTCCGCCACGTGCGGCAGGCAGCCGGGGACCAGCCAGTCGTCCCCGTCGACGAACCAGACGTACTCGCCGGCGGCCCGGTCCAGCCCGACGTTGCGGGCCGGACCGAGCCCGACGTTCTCGGCGAGCCGAACCGGGCGGACCCGGGGGTCGCGGTCGGCGTACTCGGCCAGGATCTCGCCGCTGCCGTCCGGGGAGGCGTCGTCGACCCCGATCACCTCCAGGTCGCCGTACGGCTGGCCGAGGATCGAGTCGAGACATTCCCGCAGGTAGCCCTGCACCCCAAAGGCCGGTACGACGAAGCTGATCAGGGTCATCCCGGCCGGCCCTCCGTCAGCCCGGCGAGCGGCCACCCCCACCCACCGGGACCGGCGCCCGTCGGGCGCGGGCCGGCAGGACCACCCAGGCGAGGACCACGCTCGCGACAAAAACCACGAGAAGGTACGCACCGAGTGTAACCAGAGCAATACTCGTTATCCCCGCGATCGCTGCCAAGGCCAGGATCGCCGAGCGGCCGTCCCAGCCCAGCGACCAGTTGTGCAGCGGCGGGGCCGCTTGCCGCTTCTCCAGCCGGGCGGTCAGGTCGTAGTGGTGCAGGGTGAGCACGAAGACGTACCCGAAGATCAGCCAGGCGGGTGCACGGCCCGCCACCCCGGCGGCGATCGCGAAAAGATACTCGCCGGCCCGCAGCGCGGCCGGGACCAGCCAGTCCAGCGGCCCGGTGTGCGAGGCCCGCGCCCCGCCTGTGGCAACGAGCAGCACCAGCACCGCGAGCAGCGCCCAGCTCCCGTCGAACCGGCCCGCGCTCCCCGACCAGAGCGCCGCCACCAGCAGCACAACCGGACCGACTGCCCCGAGCAGCGCCAGCGCCAGCGGCCCCGGTCGGCGCGGCCCGCCAATCCGCGGCATCACCGACCACTCGTCGCGGTGCACCGCCACGTCGACGGTGGCCATCACCGGCACCCGCATCCAGCGCGCCCGCAGGGTCCGCAACGCCCCGGTGTACGCGAACGCCAGCGTGCCCCAGGCCAGCACCGCGCAGAGCGCGACCAGCGGGCCGAAGAACGCGGCGGCCACCGCGATCAGCGCCCACCGCTCGCCGATCGGGAAGACCACCGTCCGCTTCAGCCAGTACGACACCGAACCGGTGTCCGCCTGCACCTTCGTCGAGGCGGCGTTCAGCTTCCCGCCGATGCCCCCGGCCGGTTCGGTCGCCGGACGGGGCCGGCGGGCCGCCTCGTCGTGCAGCACGCCGTACCAGGTGTCGGTCATGTGCCGCACGGTCTGCAGGGTCATCGCGGCGATGGCCAGGGCCCAGCCGTAGCGGAAGCCGGCGTGCGTGGCGCCGTAGCCGAGGCCGGCGTAGACGAGATATTCCTTGGCCCGGTCGGCCATGGTGTCCAGCCAGCCGCCCCAGGCGCTGAACTGCCGGGTGTAGCGAGCCAACTGGCCGTCCACGCAGTCGAGGACGAAGCCCAGGTAGAGCAGGACCGCCCCGGCGACCAGCGCGGGCCGCCCGCCGGCCCCGAACAGCAGCGCGGCGGCCACCGCGAAGGCCACCGAGATCATGGTGACCGCGGTCGGGCTGAGCCGCAGCCGGGCGGCGGCCTTCGTCACGTACACCGACCAGGTGCTGACGAAGAACGTGGTGAAGAAGTCGTCCCGCTCCTTCACCGACAACCGCAGCTCGGCCCGGTCCTCGTCGACCGCGGCCACGGCCGCCTCGGCCCGGTCCGCCTCGGCGGGGGTGTTGACCCGGTGCGCCACGAGCAGGCGTACCCGGTGGGCGAAGCTCAGCGTGCCGCACGCCGCGAGTTCGGCGAAGAGCCGGTCCACCGCGCCCGCCGCCGAGGCCTGCCCGGCCGCCGCCGCCTCGGCTGCGGCGGCGAGGGTCGGCAGGTCGGCCGCGCCGACCCGCAACGCGCCGCCGAACACCCCCGTCGCGCCTTCGGGATCGCCGACCGCCACCACCTGGCCGCGCTCCTCGCGGACCGGCACCTGGCCGGCCGCCGGCGGGTCGGTGAGCACCAGGGCCACCGTCGGCCCCACCGGGCTGGTCGCCAGATGCCGGAGTACGGCGGTGTGCGCCACCAGATCGGCCCCGCTGACCAGCACCGGGCCGGTGGCGCCGGCCACCAGCGCGGCCAGTTCGGTCAGGTCGGCGGCCACCAGCACGTCGCTCGCCCCGGCCCGCCGCCACTGCCCGACGAGCCGGTCGGCCAGGCGCTCCCCGGCACCGGTGGTCAGGCCCGCGGCCGCGTCGGCGGCGAGCACGATCGCGAGCGTCACCGCTGCGCGGCGCTGTCGTACGCGTGCAACGCCTCGTCGATCGTCCCGTCGACGGTGAGCCGCCCCGCGTCGAGGTAGAGCCCTCGACGGCAGAACCGGGTGAGGTCCTTTTCGTTGTGTGACACCAGCACGAGCGTGCGCCCTTCCGCGAGAAGTCGCTCGATGGTCGCATAGCACTTCGCGCGGAACTCCGCGTCCCCGACGGCGGTCACCTCGTCCATCAGGAGGATGGGGTGCGGCAGGTGGGCGATGACCGCGAAGCCGAGCCGCACCTTCATGCCAGAGGAGTAGTGCCGGACCGAGGTGTCGATGGAGCGCTCGACCTGCTCCCCGGCGAAGGAGACAATCTCGTCGAAGTGCCGCCGCAGGTACGCCGTCGACAGCCCGTGCAGCCCGCCCACCAGGTAGAGGTTCTCCCGGCCGGTCAGCTCGTTGGAGAAGCCGGCGGACAGTTCCAGCAGCGGCGCCACCGCACCGCGTACCCGGATCCGGCCCTCGTCGGGGATCAACACGCCGGCGATCAGCCGGAGCAGGGTGCTCTTGCCGGTGCCGTTACGCCCGACCACCCCGACCGTCTCCCCCGACTCGATCCGGAAGGACACGTCCCGCAGTGGCCAAAACTGCCCGGCGGTGTTGTTCCGCCCGCCCCGGTGGATCAGCAGCTCCCGCAGCCGGAGCTGGCGGCGCCGGTTGCGGACGAACCGGATGCCAAGCCGATCCGCCTCGACGATCGCCATTCAGAGTTCCTTGAGCACGGCCGGTTCGAGCCGGCGGAACGACCACCAGCCGACCGCCAGCACCAGCAGGCTGCCCAGGACGGTGATGGTGAGCAGCCGGGCGTCGGGGAACTCGTCCGGATACCAGATCGAATGTTGCAGCTGGAGGATGCCGACCAGGGGATTGAACTCGTAGCCGAACTTGACCCAGGCCGGCATTCCGGAGTCCCGCACCAGACTGAGCGGATAGATGATCGGGGTGGCGTAGAAGAGCACTCGGATGATCAGCCGCATGAAGCGCTCGATGTCCCGCATCAGCACGTTGCACGCCGACAGCAGCAGCGCGACCCCGGTCAGCAGGACGAACTGCACCGCCACGGCCAGCGGCAGGGCGAGCAACGTCCAGCCGAGGTGGATCTTGCCGTGCGCCGCGTAGATCGCCGCGACGCCGGCCAGGACGGGCAGGCCTGCGGCGTACTCGGCGAAGCGGCCGGTGACCCGGCCGATCGGGAAGACCTGCCGGGGCACGTTCATCGTGGTGATCAGCCGGGCCTGCCCGGTCAGCGCGTTCGTCGCCTCGTTGAGCGCGGAGCTGACCCACATCCAGGCGAAGATCCCGGTGATCAGGAACAGCGGGTACGACCCGGCCGCCTCGCCCAGGTGCCGGCGGGTGGCCCCGGAATAGAGCACCCCGAAGACGAACCAGTAGATCAGGCCCATGCCGAGCGGCTCGATGAGCGACCAGAGGTAGCCCAGGACTGACTGCTGGTACTTCACCGCGAGGTCCCGCTTGACCAGGATGCGCAGGGAGTTGCGGGCCGACCAGAGCGCGGCGACGCCTGTCGTCACCATCCCATCCTCGCCCGGGCCACCCCACCTTCGACGCCGGTACGCCTCAGGTCACCCCATCGGGATCAGCACTCGATCACGTTCACCGCGAGGCCGCCCCGCGCCGTCTCCTTGTACTTGACCTTCATGTCGGCGCCGGTCTCCCGCATGGTCTTGATGACCTTGTCCAGCGACACGGCGTGCACCCCGTCACCGCGCAGCGCCAGCCGGGTGGCCGTGATCGCCTTGATGCTGGCCACCGCGTTGCGCTCGATGCACGGAATCTGCACCAGGCCGCCCACCGGGTCGCAGGTGAGGCCGAGGTTGTGCTCCATGCCGATCTCGGCCGCGTTCTCCACCTGGGCCGGAGTGCCGCCCAGCGCCTCGGCGAGCCCGGCGGCGGCCATCGAGCAGGCCGAGCCGACCTCGCCCTGGCAGCCGACCTCGGCCCCGGAGATCGAGGCGTTCTCCTTGAACAGCACCCCGATCGCGCCGGCCGCGAGCAGGAAACGGACCACGCCCTCGTCCGACGCGCCCGGCACGAACCGGGTGTAGTAGTGCAGCACGGCCGGGATGATCCCGGCGGCGCCGTTGGTCGGCGCGGTGACCACCCGCCCACCGGCCGCGTTCTCCTCGTTGACCGCGAGGGCGAACAGGGTGACCCAGTCCATGGCGCGCAGCGGGTCGGTGCTGTCGGCCTCCGCCTCCAGGCTGCGGCGCAGCTCGGCCGCCCGGCGGCGCACCTTCAGCCCGCCGGGGAGGACGCCGTCGCGCTCGCAGCCGCGCTCGACGCACTCCCGCATCACCCGCCAGATCTCCAGCAGCCCGGCTCGGATGTCCGCCTCGCTGCGCCAGGACCGCTCGTTGGCGAGCATCACCTCGCTGATCGACAGGCCGTTGCCGGTGGTGACCGCCAGCAGCTCCGCCCCGGTCAGGAACGGGTACCGGACCTGGGTGCTGTCCGGCTTGATCCGGTCGGCCCCGGCCGCCGCCTCGTCGACCACGAACCCGCCACCGACGGAGTAGTACGTACGGGCCCGGACCTGGTTCCCGGCGGCGTCGTGCGCCGCGAAGGTCATGCCGTTCGGGTGGTACGGCAGCGAGCGGCGCCGGTGCAGCACCAGATCCCGGTCCGGGTCGAAGTCGATCTCCTGGGTGCCGAGCAGGTTGAGCCGCCGCTCGGCCCGGATCCGCGCCACCCGAGGCTCGACCGAGTCCGCGTCGACCGTCTCCGGTGCGTCGCCCTCCAGCCCGAGCAGCACCGCACGGTCGCTGCCGTGGCCGTGCCCGGTCGCGCCGAGCGAGCCGAACAGCTCGGCCTGCACTCGAACGGTGTCGGCGAGCAGCCCGTCCGCCTTGAGCCCGGTCACGAAGGTACGGGCGGCCCGCATCGGCCCCACCGTGTGCGAGCTGGACGGCCCGATGCCGACGCTGAAAAGGTCGAAAACACTGATCATGGCTGTACTTTCCTCACCGTCGGTCCCGTCGTGCGGTCCCGCCCGGGACGTCCCGCCTCCGGTCCGGGGCGGCGGGCGGCACCCGGGGTGCGACGCCCGACCGGCGAGCCTACCCGCCCAGGTCAGCGCCGGCATGCGACCCCGCACACCCCCCACCACCCACGCTCCACCCCACCCGTCACCTCACCGTCACAAGCCCGCCCCACGCCCCACGCACAGGGCCCGGCGGGGGTATGCACCTACGGGAGAGGCGGGGGTGCCTTTCCGCCTTTGGGTTGAGGGCGGGGCAGGCAGCCGTTCCTATCGTGGAGTCAGCGCGGCGGATCGCCGCAGAGTGGGAGTACGACGATGAATCGCAAGCTGGTCCGGCCCCGCCATGGGCGCATGGTCGCCGGTGTCTGCGCCGGCCTGGGACAGCGGTTCGGCATGTCGGCCAATCTGGTCCGGCTGCTGTTCCTGCTGTCCCTGCTGCTGCCCGGCACCCAGGTGATCTTCTACCTGATCCTCTGGATCCTGATCCCCAACGAGGACCGCCCCTACTGACCCGCGCCCGCTCGCTGGTCAGGGGGCGGTGTAGGTGACGGTCACCTTCTCGTAGCCGAGGGAGCGCAGCAGACCCTCCAGCATCTTGCGGGTGTTCTCCTCGGCCCGGGCGGTGATCCCGCTGTCCCGGGCGGCGGCGGTGATCCGGTCCTCGGCCAGCCGGTAGACCTGCTGCTGGCGGTTGGGGTCGCCGGCCACCAGGTCGTTGATCCGGTTGAGCAGGCCGCGCTGCTGGGCGAAGACGTAGCTCTTGTCCAGGTCGAGGTCGGTCTCGCCGAGCTGCGGGGCGGGCAGCTTGATCTCCGCCGACTTCTTGTCGGCCGACGCCACCACCGCCCCGTCGGCGATCTTCGAGAAGTCGACGTACGCCTCGACCCGGCCGGCTCCGACGAAGAGCGTCCGCTCGTTGAGCAGGAAGTCCGGCACGTTCCGCCGGTCGTTCTGCAGGTCGACCACCACCTGGAAGTCGCCCTCGGCCCCGACGTAGCGGTTGAGGTCACGGATCGACTTGAGCAGCGGCGGCTGGCTGCGGTCGGTCTGCTCCTTGGCGAACGGGTTGCTGAAGCTCGGCAGGAGCCCGGTCGCCTGCACCCCGAGCAGCACCACCACGGCCAGCGCGGCCGCGCCGAGCACCCAGAGCAGGCCGCGGACCGGGCCGTTCGCCGACGCCGGGGCCGCCGGCTCCCCGGTGGGCTCGTTGATGTGACCGTCGTCGACCATCGCCCTCACCGTCCTCGTCAGACATGTGCGCCTGGAAATGACGGTAAGGCCCCCGTACGACAGCCGCTCGGCGAGCGGCTGCGGGGGTGGAACGCCGCAGGTCAGGCGAAGGCGGAGAGCCCGGTGAGGCGCTGCCCGATGACCAGCTGGTGGATCTCCGAGGTGCCCTCGTAGGTCAGCACGCTCTCCAGGTTGTTGGCGTGCCGCATGATCGGATATTCGCCGGAGACGCCGTTGGCGCCGAGGATCGTCCGGCACTGCCGGGCGATCGCCAGCGCCTCGCGTACGTTGTTCAGCTTGCCCACGCTGACCTGCTCGGGCCGCAGCTTTCCGGCGTCGGCGAGCCGGCCCAGGTGCAGCGCCAGCAGCAGGCCCTTGTTCCACTCGACGGCCATGTCGGCGAGCTTGGCCTGGGTGAGCTGGAAGCCCGCGAGGGGCCGGCCGAACTGGGTCCGGGTGGTCGCGTAGGACAGGGCGGTCTCGAGGCAGTCCCGGGCGGCGCCGAGCGCACCCCAGACGATGCCGTGGCGGGCCTCGGTGAGGCAGCTCAGCGGCGCCTTCAGCCCGATCGCCTCGGGCAGCCGGGCGTCCGCCGGCAACCGGACGTCGTCGAGGGTGATCTCCCCGGTGACGGACGCGCGCAGCGACATCTTGTGCCGGATCTCGCGCGCCGTCACCCCGGGCGTGTCCATGGGTACGGCGAAACCCCGTACCCCCTCGTCGGTGCGGGCCCAGATCACCCCGACGTCGGCGATCGGCGCGTTGGTGATCCACATCTTGCCGCCGCTGAGCACCCAGTCGTCGCCGTCTCGGCGGGCCCGGGTGGCCATCGAGGCCGGGTCGGAGCCATGGTCCGGCTCGGTCAGCCCGAAGCAGCCGATCGCCTCGCCGGCCGCCATCGCGGGCAGCCAGCGCTGCTTCTGCTCCTCGCTGCCGTAGCGCCAGATGGCGTACATGGCCAGCGAACCCTGCACCGACACCAGCGAGCGGATGCCGGAGTCGCCGGCCTCCAGCTCCAGGCAGGCCAGCCCGTACGCGACCGCCGACGCGCCGGGGCAGCCGTATCCGGTCAGGTGCATGCCGAGCAGGCCGAGCTTGCCGAACTCGCGGGCCAGCTCGCGGGCCGGCACCTGGCCGTCCTCGTACCAGCCGGCGACGTGCGGGCGTACCCGGTCGTTGACGAGCTGGCGCACGACGGCGCGGATCTGCCGCTCCTCATCGCTCAGCGACGCGTCGATGTCCAGCAGGTCGAGAGGGGTCATGCGGCCAACCTTAGTGATGCCTCAGGCCGGACGTCACTCGGCCGAGCCGCTGAGCACCAGCACCCGGGCATGGATCTGGTTGCGCTGCTGGAGCGCCGCCCGCAGCGCCCGGTGCAGGCCGTCCTCCAGGTAGAGACCGCCGTTCCACTGCACGACGTGCGGGAACAGGTCGCCGTAGAACGTCGAGTCCTCGGCGAGGAGCTTGTCCAGCGCCAGCTCCCGTTTGGTGGTGATGAGCTGGTCCAGCCGCAGCGGGCGCGGCGGGATCTCGGCCCACTGCTTGAGCGTGAAGTTGTGCTCCGGGTAGGGACGCCCGTCCCGGACCGCTCTGAAGATCACGGCACGCTCCCCTCCCCCTGACCCGGTCCTCCTCGACGCCCGGCCAGGTCTCGGCGGGACGCCATGTGGAACGGCTGATGGTGACCGTGCCAGCCTAGCCGCACGTGGCACACTGCGTTTTACTCCCACATGTCGCTTTCGCCACTGGCGATAGCTCCACTCGCCCGGACAAATCCGCCCTCAACTCCAGCTACCGCGCCGGACCACCTCGTCGATCGGCCGCCGCCCACGGCGCAGGGACGGGGACCGATGATCGGGCACCCGGTAGCCGACGGTCACCGCGCCGATCGGGTGGTATTCCTCGGGCACGTTGAACGCCTCCCGGTACGCCCCGATCCGCTGCGGCGGGATGCCGAAGAAGCAGGCGCCCAGCCCCTCGTCCACGGCGGTGAGCAGCATCAGCAGCGCGGCGAAGCCGGTGTCCACATACCAGTAGGGCACCGGCCAGCGGTCCTCGGAACGGTCCGCCCAGCCCTTGTCCGGCTCCGCGTACCGGTCGAGATAGGCGGAGCGGTTGGCGTGCGGCACGACGATCAGCGGGGCCTGGCGCATCCCGGCCAACCAGCGGTCCCGACCGCCCTCACCCGGGGTGGCCGCGGCCCAGAACCGCTCCCGGTCCGCCGGCTCCTCCAACACCAGGAAACCCCAACCCTGGGCGAAACCCGCCGATGGCGCCCGGATCGCGTGCTCCAACAGCCGGTCCACCACCTCCGGCGGCACCGGCCGGTCCGGGTCGTAGTTGCGTACCATCCGGCGGCGCCGGACAACCTCGGCGAACTCCATGCTCACCCTCCGGGTCGGATGCCCCAGGCGCCCCGCCAGGTCTCGCCGGGGGCCAGCACGATCAGGTCCTTGCGGGAGCGGAACGCGTCCGCCGGGCAGGTCATCGGCTCCACCGCGACCGAGCGGCGGTGCCGCTCGCCGGTGAGGGTGTCCCCGGTGAAGACCTGCCACCAGCCGAACTCGCCGTCCGCCCAGACGTGCACTGCGGCCGAACCGTCCGGCGCGGCGAGGGTCACCGTCGACCGGCCGTCGGCATCCCGTTCGACGTCACCGAAGGCCAGGTCGAGCACCGCGTCCCCGATCGGGCGGGGCTCGGTGTAGTCGTACTCGGTGCCGGCGATCCCGGTCACGCCCACCGGGAGCAGCCGGCCGTCCAACAGCATCCGGGTCCGCCCCGGCACGCGCAGCGTCAGCTCGTCCACGCCGGCCTTCGGCAGCCGCAGATAGGGGTGGACCGAGAAGCCGAACGGCGCCGCCTCACCGGCCAGGTTCGTCACCTCGTGCTCGGCGCGCAGCCCGTCCGCTCCCACGCTCCACCGGGTACGCAGCCGCAGCCCCCACGGATAGCCCGGGCTCGGCGGCAGGTCGTACCCGATCGTGACGCTCTCGGCCGAGCGCTCGATCAGGTGCCAGGACACCCAGGCGACCAGGCCATGGATGGCGTTGTGCCGCGCCGGCTCGCTCAGGTCGAGCTGCAGCGACCGGTCGCCGAAGGCGTACGCGCCGTCCCGAATCCGGTTCGGCCACGGGGCCAGCACCTGCCCGGCCGAGCCGGGGCAGAGCTCGTCCGCCTCGTACCCGTCGAGGTAGTCCACCTCGTCGTGCCGGTACGCCCGCAGCCCGCCGCCCACCTCGACGACGACCGCCTCGTGTCCGTCGGCGGCGATGCTCCACTGTGCCCCCGACGGCGCCGACCCCACCCCGTTCCCCATGCCCAAGAACCCTAGTCGATGCAAGGAAGGGCACCCTGTCAACGCCTGCGGCTTCGGTAGCGGAGGGGCCGCCTGTTAACCGGCGGAGTCGGCGGGCGGCGTGGCAGCCCGATAGCGCAGCAGCGCCGGGAAGGCCACCACCAGCAGCACGGCGAGGACGGCCGAGACGAGGCCACCGGTCACCCAGGCGAAGCTGGCGCCGAAGCCGGCGGCCATCGTGCCGGCCCGCAGGTCACCCAGGCGCGGGCCACCGGCGACCACCACCGTGTTGACCCCCTGGAGCCGGCCACGCATCCGATCCGGCGCGTAGACCAGCAGCATCGACTGCCGCAGCACCGAGCTGACCAGGTCGGCCGCGCCGGCCAGGCCGAGCAGCAGCACCACCAGCCAGAGCTGGCGCGCCAGCCCGGCCAGGGCGATCGCGACACCCCAGCCCACCACGGCCAGCACCAGCGCCAACCCCTGCCGCCGCAGGCGACCGATCCAGCCGGAGGTCAGGCCACCCACCATCGCGCCGATGGCGATGGCGCTGTAGAGCCAGCCGACCGCCGAGCCACCGCCGAGCCGGCCCTGGGCCATCTCGGGGAAGAGCGCCCGGGGCATGGCCAGGATCATCGCGATCAGGTCGATGGCGAACGACAGCAGCAGCACCGGCGTGGTGGCCAGGTAGCGGAAGCCGTCCACGATGCTGGCCAGCCCCGCCTTGGGCGCGGTGCCGTCGCTGTCCGGATCCGGCTCGGGCGGCATCGCCGGCAGGCGCAGTGTGGCCCAGAGCGAAACGGTGAACAGCAGCGCGTCCACGGCGTACGCGACCGGCAGCCCGACCTCGGGCCGCCAGCCGGCGAGGATCAGACCGGCCGTGAGGGGTCCGAAGACCGCGGTCGCGGTGAACGTGGTGAAGTTCAGCGTGGTGGCCGCCGGCACCAGCTCGTCCGGCACCAGCCGCGGCAGGATCGCGCTGCGGGCCGGCGAGGTGATCGCGAACGCGGTCGACTGCACCGCCACCAGGACGAGCAGCAGCACCGGGCTGCCCACCTTGAGCAACGCCTGGACCAGCAGCGCCAGGGTCGACGCCCAGAGCAGGCCACCCCCGGCGAGCAGCACCAGGCGGCGGTCCCGGGCGTCGGCCACCGCGCCGCCCCAGAGCCCGAAGAGCAGCAGCGGCAGGAACCCGGCCACGCCGAGCAGCCCGACCCAGAACGAGCCGCCGGTGAGGGCGAACATCTCCACCGGTACGGCGACCGCGGTGAACTGGAAACCGAACATCGCCACGCCGTTGCCGAGCCACACCCGCCGATAGGCGGGCACGGCCAGCGGGCGCAGGTCGATCGCCCAGCGGCGCGATCCGCGCGGCCGGGCCTCCTGTACCCCGGTCACGGGGCCAGCCGCTCGGTGACCCAGACGCCGCCGTCGGTGCGCCGGAACCGCAGCCGGTCGTGCAGCCGGCTGGCCCGACCCTGCCAGAACTCCACCGTCTCGGGAAGCACCCGGAACCCGCCCCAGTGCGGAGGCGCGGGGATCGGCTCGACGGTGGCGAAGCGCTCGGCCGCCGCCCGGTACGCCGCGTCCAGCGCGGCCCGGTCCGGGACGACCCGGGACTGGGTGCTGGCCCAGGCGCCGAGCTGGGAGCCCCGCGGCCGACTGGCGAAGTACGCCTCGGTCTCGGCCCGGCCGACCTGCGCCACCCGGCCGGTGATCACCACCTGGCGTTGCATCGGGAACCAGGGGAAGACCAGGCTGGCCCACGGGTTGGCGGTCAGCTCGGTGCCCTTGCGCGAGTCGTGGTTGGTATAGAAGACGAAGCCCTCCGGGTCGTACCCCTTGAGCAGCACGGTCCGGCCGCTCGGGCGGCCCTCGGCGTCGGCCGTGCCCACCACCATCGCGTTCGGCTCCGGAAGCGGGTACGCCACCGCGTCGGCGAACCAGCGGGCAAACTGGGTGTGCCAGTCCGGCGCGAACTCCGACTCGGAAAGACCCTGGTCGGCCGCGTACTCGTTACGCATCGCCGCCGGCGCTGGTGTGTCGCCCGTCACTCTTCATGTCCCTTTCCTCGCGCGACCGCATCCCCCCGATGCTGGCCAGGCCCTACCACCCCAGTCTGGCCGAGGCCGCGCACTTGTCCATCGGCGGGGATGAGGCGCGTAGCACAGTCGCAGTGGGTCGCGCACTCCGTTACTCAACAGGCAAGATGGCACGAACACATCCCTGAGGGTCGCCTGGGAGGCGGGGCCGGATGAGCCCGCGCGGGCGCACCGAGCCGGAAGCCAGGAGACGAAATGGCCGACTTCAAACCGGGCCTGGAAGGCGTCGTAGCCTTCGAGACCGAGATCGCCGAACCGGACCGCGAGGGTGGCTCGCTGCGCTATCGCGGCGTGGACATCGAGGATCTGATCGGCCAGGTCTCCTTCGGCAACGTCTGGGCGCTGCTGGTCGACGGCCGCTTCGGCCCCGGCCTGCCGCCGGCCGAGCCGTTCCCGGTGCCGGTGCACTCCGGCGACATCCGTGTCGACGTGCAGTCCGCGGTCGCCATGCTCGCCCCGTACTGGGGGCTCAACCAGCTCCTCGACATCTCCGACGAGCAGGCCCGTGAGGACCTCGCCCGGGTGTCGGTCACCGCGCTCTCCTTCGTCGCCCAGTCGGCCCGCGGCCTGGGCCTGCCGGCCGTACCGCAGAAGGAGATCGACAAGGCGGAGACGATCGTCGAGCGGTTCATGAAGCGCTGGCGGGGCGAGCCCGACCCCCGGCACGTCAAGGCCGTCGACGCCTACTTCATCTCGGCCGCCGAGCACGGTCTGAACGCCTCCACCTTCACCGCCCGGATCGTCGCCTCCACCGGCGCCGACGCCGCCGCCTGCATCTCCTCCGGCATCGGCGCGCTCTCCGGCCCGCTGCACGGCGGCGCGCCGTCGCGGGTGCTCACCATGCTTGAGGCCGTCGAGCGCAGCGGCGACGCCGAGGGGTACGTCAAGGGCGTGCTCGACCGGGGCGAACGGCTGATGGGCTTCGGCCACCGGGTCTACCGGGCCGAGGACCCGCGCGCCCGAGTGCTCCGGCGCACCGCCAAGGAGTTGGGCGCGCCGCGCTTCGAGGTCGCCGAGGCGCTGGAGAAGGCCGCCCTGGCCGAGTTGCAGGCCCGCCGCCCGGACCGGGTGCTCGCCACCAATGTCGAGTTCTGGTCGGCCGTGGTGCTGGACTTCGCCGAGGTGCCGGCGCACATGTTCACCTCGATGTTCACCTGCGCCCGGATGGGCGGTTGGTCCGCGCACATCCTGGAGCAGAAGAAGCTGAACCGCCTGGTCCGCCCGTCGGCTCTCTACCTGGGCCATGGCCCGCGCAAGCCGCAGGAGGTCGCCGGCTGGGACGCCATCCCGCACGGCGTCTGATCCGCCGAACCACCCACCGAGCCCCGTCCGGTCCGTTCCGGGCGGGGCTCGCCCCTTCCGGGACAGCGCCGACTGTGGTCCACAACTCAGCAGCCCGCCCGTCCGAGAGGCCTCGTAGGTGCGAGGATGAGGGCCGGCAGTGCCGCCGGACCGGGCCCGGATCCCGGCCTCTCCGCGCCCGTGCGCGGCCGCCGTCGGTCCGTGCCCGCCAAGAGGGCCCGTCCTCGCAAATGCGGAAGGATCGAGACAACCGTGGCTGACGCACCGACAATCCGGATTCCCGACGACATCAGGCCCGCCGACGGGCGCTTCGGCTGCGGGCCGTCCAAGGTCCGTCCGGCGGCGGTTTCCGCCCTCGCCGACGTCGCCACCAGCTACCTGGGCACCTCGCACCG
This sequence comes from Micromonospora sp. NPDC048999, assembly GCF_040649295.1. Taxonomy (NCBI): domain Bacteria; kingdom Bacillati; phylum Actinomycetota; class Actinomycetes; order Micromonosporales; family Micromonosporaceae; genus Micromonospora; species Micromonospora sp. NPDC048999. The sequence continues at coordinate 271,582 of NZ_JBEZFI010000001.1, forward strand.
GCAGAAGACCGTCCGCGACCAGGTGGCCCGGCTGCGCCGCGGCATCGCCGAGTTCTACTCCCTCCCCGAGGGCTACGAGGTGGTCCTCGGCAACGGCGGCACCACCGCCTTCTGGGAGGTCGCCACCTTCGGCCTGATCCGCGACCGGGCCCAGTTCGCCAGCTTCGGCGAGTTCGGCGCGAAGTTCGCCAAGTCGGTCAAGGACGCGCCGTTCCTCGGCGAGCCGACCATCCGCAAGTCCGAGCCGGGCAGCGCGCCGACCCTGGTCGCCGAGGCGGGCGTGGACGTCTACGCCACCCCGCACAACGAGACCTCCACCGGCGTGGCCGTGCCGGTCGGCCGGGTGCCGGGCGCCGACGAGGGCTCGTTGCTGCTGGTCGACGCCACCTCGGGCGCCGGCGGCCTGGACGTGAACGTCGGCGAGACCGACGTCTACTACTTCGCCCCGCAGAAGTGCTTCGGCTCCGACGGCGGCCTCTGGCTGGCCCTGATGTCGCCGGCCGCGCTCGCCCGGGCCACCGAGATCAAGGAGTCCGGTCGCTACATCCCGGCCTTCCTCGACCTGGTCACCGCGATCGACAACTCCCGGCTGGAACAGACGTACAACACCCCGTCGCTGGCCACCATCTTCCTGGCCGCGGAGCAGACCGACTGGATGAACGCCCAGGGCGGCCTGGCCTGGGCGGGCAAGCGCACCGCCGAGAGCGCCGGCATCGTGTACGGCTGGGCCGAGCGGGCCGAGTTCGCCACCCCGTTCGTGACCGACCCGGCGCTGCGCTCCAACGTGGTCGCCACGATCGACTTCGTCGACGGGGTGGACGCCTCGGCGATCGCCAAGGCGCTGCGCGCCAACGGCATCGTGGACACCGAGCCCTACCGGAAGCTGGGCCGCAACCAGCTGCGTATCGCGCTGTTCCCGGCGGTCGAGCCGGCCGATGTGGAGGCGCTCACCGCGTCCATCGACTACGTGGTCGAACGACTCTGATCAGTCGGTTACGGTGGGTGGTCGTCGGGGCCCCGGCAACCACCCACCGTGATCATCGTCGCAGCTCAGTCGCGACATGCCGGGTGTCACATCCCCCACCTTCGGGTAGATGGGCGTACGGTGGTGCGAGACGCCCGGGTGGCCGGCTCGTGGCGTGACGGCCAGCGAAGCGGGACGGAGGCAAGCCCATGCGCCCAGTACGCTTCGTCGCCCTCTCCGAGGACGGCCAGGCTCTGGTGCTCGCCGACGAGGTCGGGCGTCTGCTCGCGCTGCCGCTCGACGAACGCGTCGCCACGGCGCTGCACCCCGAGCCCGGCGCGACCCCCCTCACGGTGGTGCCGACCACCGCCGACATGGTGCCGTCCCTGTCGCCCCGAGACATCCAGGCCCGGATCCGGGCCGGTGAGTCCGCTGAGGACGTCGCCCGGATCGCCGGCGTCCCGGTCGACCGCGTCCTGCGCTACGCGGGCCCGGTGCTCCAGGAGCGGGCCATGCTCGCCCAGCACGCCCGACGGACCCGGCTCAAGGGCGCGGAGAAGCCGACACCGCTGGCCGAGGTGGTCAACGGTCGGCTGGCCCAGCACGGGATCGACACTGAAAAGATCTCCTGGGACGCCTACCGGCGGGATGACGGCACCTGGCGGATCATCGCCACCTGGCCGTCGGGCAAGGCCACCGCGCAGGCGGTGTGGGACCTCGACAAGACCCGGCAGCACGTCGCCCCGCACGACGACATGGCGCAATATCTCTGCGCCGAGCGGCCCACGCCCATCCTCGGCCAGGAGCCCGCGCCGGAGCGGGGCGGGCACGCGCTGCCCGGCCCGTCGCGCGGCGAGCCGGCCCGGGGCGGGCACGGCCTGCCGACGCCCGCCGAGCACTCCCGCCCGGGGCGGGACCCGATTCGCGCCGGCCGCGACGCGCTGCTCGCCTCGCTGGACCGGCCGCTCGGCTCGACGGGCTCGGGCCGCGGGCTCGATACGCGCTCCCCGGCCGCCCTGGCCGGGCCGGAGGCACCCCGCCAGCGCCCGGTCGCCGGTGGTGCGGCGGCGCTGCTCGGTGGCGGCCCGGGTTCGGCGTTCGACGACGACTCGGACGCGCCGAAGGAGGTCCCGGCCGTACCCTCGCTGGCCGTGCTCCGGCCGCGCCGCACCGGCGCGGCGGCGGCCGCAGCCGGCACGGAGTCCACGGAGGCCGGCGGCAAGCCACGTAAGCGGCTGCCGAGCTGGGATGATGTCCTCTTCGGCAGCGGTCCGGCGGTCCGCGAGTCGTCCTGATCCACCGTCGAGTAACGCCTCGATGAACTCTTTCCCCCGATGGTGATGGCGTGCCCTGCCCCGAGCCTGGGCCTGGTGGCCTGACCGGCAGGTCATCCCTGGTGGCGCCGTCCGGCCGGTGCTCCGGCCGGACGGCGGCGACGCTTCGGCGCCAGCCCGGGGCACCGGACGGGCGATTGCCGAGAGACCTTCCGGGCTCCGAGACTGATCCACGTGAACAGTCCCGCGCCGAGCCGGTGGCAGATCGCCAGGCCGGCCATGATCGCGGTCGTCGCCGCGCAGCTTTTCGTCACCATGGCGTTCCTGCTGTTCATCGCGAGCCAGGCGGGGGAGGACCTCGCCTGTGAAGCATTCAAGTGCCTGATGCTCGCGGTAGGGGTCGGCCTGAGGTTGGTCCTGCCGATCCTGGTCATCAGCACCGTCGTGTCGCTTGGGGTGCTCGCCAGGTGGGGCGGGCAGAGCCTGGACCGACTCGGTCCGGCGCTCGGGCTGGCCACGCTGTTCGGCTGCTGGGTGCTCGCCGCTTGTGGCTGGTTCCCGGTGATGATGCTGATCGAAGACTGGTACTGATCTGGTCAGATCGGCCAGGCGGCGAGGCGGTCGTACGTGGGGCGGGGCCCGGGGTGGCTGCGGACCAGCACCAACTCCTCGGCCGGCCACTCGGGGCCGAGGTAGGCGTGCAGCGTCTCCCGGTCGGCGAGCACGTCGGTGCGGTCGACCCGGTCGCCGGGGCGAGCGATGGTCAGGTGCGCCCGGAACGGCTTCTCGTCGTGCGGCAGCCGGGCCCGACGCAGCCCGAACCGGATCAGTCGGGCCAGCGTGGCCAGCCCGTGGAGGTCGCCCTGGACGTCCACCCAGAGCACGGTGAACCGGCCGCGTCCGAAGCTGCCCCCACCCCCGAGCCGGAGGCGGAGCGAGCTGTCCCGGCCGCCCCGGAACGTCTCGGCGGCCAGGCCGAGCGCGCTGTCCACGTCGACCAGCCGAGCCTCCTCCACGTCGCCGAGGAAGGCCAGGGTGAGGTGGGCGTTGGCCGGGTCGGCCAGCCGGACGTTGGTGCCGGCGGCGGAGGCGGCGCCGACCCGCAGCCGGGCCACCTGGGCGGTGAGGTCGTCGACCGCCGGCCGGGGTGGGTAGACCGCGACGAAGAGCCGCACCGGTGCCCCCGGTCAGCGGTGCCGCTGGTGGTAACCGGGGCGGGCCGCGGGCAGGGCGAGCCCGGCCGCGTGCACCAGCCCCTCGACCCGTACCCGCTCGATCTCCCGGTCCACGCCGTCCAGCTCGGTCAGGTGCTCGGTGATCCCCAGCGCCCGGCAGGCGGCGCGCAGCCGCTCGTCGTACGCGTCGATGACCGCGCCGTGCCACACCACTGAACGGTCGACGGCGGCGAGCCGGTGGCCGCCGAGCCGCCGCAGATCGAGGGCGAGCTGTTCGAGTGGGCGCCGATCGGCCCGGTCCAGCTCGGTGAGGTCGATGTCGCGGGTGAGCGCGTCGGCCTCGATGACCCGGTCCAGCCGGGCGATGGTCCGGCGTTCCCGGCGTTGCTCGCGCCACTCAGACCACCCGCAGACCACCCGGTCGAGGATCTCGTCGGCACAGAAAAGCAGCGCGAAGAGGGCCGGCAGGCAGCAGACAGCGAGAATCGCCAGCACCAGTAGTAGCCCCCGCCCCACCTCCACGCATCGACGCTAAGCCCCACCGTCACGGCCCGCCACCGGAATGCCGATATCCGGCTTGAATGAATACGCGTCAAAAGGGCCCCCTGCTATGCACCAGGCGTAAACAGGAGGCCCTTCCTTGCAGCTACTCGGCGTGGGGCGACACCACGTAGAAGCGGGGCATGGGCAGCATCCGCATCCGCAGCCGGGCGCCCGAGCGGCGCAGCTGCCAGGTGAGCGCGAGGATCGCGGCGGCCAGCGAGATCAAACCGCCGATCCAGATGCTCGCCCCGGCACCGAAGGTTTCGGCCACCCAGCCGATGATCGGCGCGCCGACCGGGTTGGTGCCGAGGAAGACGAGCACCCAGAGCGCCATCACCCGGCCCCGGAACGCGGCGTCCACGCTGAGCTGGACCCGCTGGTTGGCGGCCTGGGCGAAGAAGACCATGAAGAATCCGGTCGGCATCAGCAACGTCACCACCAGCCAGTACGCCGGGGCGAGCCCGACCAGGGTGCCGAAGCTGGCGCAGCCGACCGCCGCGCCGAGCACCAGCCAGACCGACGGGCGGCTACGCCGCCCGGTGCCGGCCAGGGCGCCGACCAGCGCGCCGACCGCGAGGGCGGTGCTGAACAGGCCGAACGAGGCGGCCCCGGTGTTGAACACGGTCTTGGCCAGCGCGGCGAGGGTGAGCTGGAAGTTGAAAAGGCTCATCCCGATCACCGACATCAGCGCCATCGGCAGCAGGATGTCGGGCCGGCGCGCGACGTACCGCAGACCGTCCACCACCCGGGCCTGGTCGCGCTCGCCGGCCGGCGGCAGGTCCTTGCGGTGCAGCTCCGAGGTACGCATGCGGACCACGTTGACCAGCGGGGCGATCGAGCTGAGCGCACTGAACAGGAAGACCGGCCCGACGTCGAAGGCGGCGATGGCCAGGCCGGCGACGGCGGGGCCGACTATCCGGGCCGAGTTGAAGGTGGCCGCGTTGAGCGAGAGCGCGTTCGGCAGCAGCGGCACGCCGACCAGTTCGGAGACGAACGCCTGCCGGACCGGGGTCTCCACCGCGTTGGCGACGCCGAGCAGGGCGGCGAACGCGAAGACGTGCCAGAGCTGCACCAGCCCGGTGATCACCAGCATGCTCATCACCAGCGCCAACGCGGTCCAGAACGCGTTGGCGACGAAGAGCAGCATGCGCTTGTCGTACCGGTCGGCGAGGCGGCCCGACAGCAGGGTCAGCAGCAGCACCGGGGTGAACTGCAACGCGGTGACCACGCCGAGCGCGGTGGCGGAGTTGCCGCTGAGCTGGAGGACGAGCCAGTCCTGGGCGATGAACATCATCCAGACGCCGACCAACTTGATCAACTGTCCGGTGGCGAAGAGCCGGTAGTTACGGACTCGTAGGGACTGGAACATCGTGCTCAGCTTTGCCTGCACTCTTTATGCGCCTCCTCGTGTCGGTACGCCTCACCCACAGCGGACGAAGCGGACCGCACGACGTGGTCGCGGCTCAGGCGCGGGCGATCCCCTGGAGGATGTCGGCGGCCCGCTGCAGCGTGTCGCGTTCCTCCTCGGTGAGCGCGGCCAGCCGGTTGGCCAGCCACTCGTTGCGGGCCCGCTCGAACTGCTCGAGCACGGCCCGCCCACCCTCGGTCGCCGCCAGGATGATCTGGCGACCGTCGGTCGGATGGGGGGTGCGCTGCACGAGGCCACGCTCCTCCAACTTCGCGACGATCTTGGTCATCGTCGGCGGCTGCACCCGTTCGGCGTCGGCCAGCTCCCGGGGCGTCAGTGCCCCGGCCAGGTTGAGGCTGGTCAGCGCCGAGACCTGGGTGACCGTCAGGTCGCCCACCGGGCGGGCCTGCCGGACTCGCCGGCTGAGCCGGGTGATCGCATCACGCAACTGGGGAGCCAGCTGCGCCGGTGGCACGCGTTTCGCCGTCACCGTCCGCTCCGTCACACTAGTTAGCTTAACTAATGAGCCTGGCTAACGACATGCGATATGACCGGACTCACCAGAAGATCGTCTTCCCCGCGTCGGAACACCACGGACTCGACGGGTCCGCGCGGGAGTACAGGATGAATGCCGTCCTCGATCACCGGCAAGCCGGGCGCTAGCGATCACGTACGCTGTGCCCGTGCATCAGGAACAACCGCCGCGGCCCGAGCCGCTCGACCCGCCGATGGTGCCGTTCGCCGTCGCCGGGCTGATCATCTGGGCGGCGGCCGGGCTGGTGCTGCTGATCTTCTTCCGCGGTTGGCTCACCGAGCACGGGCACCAGGACTGGCTCTGGACCTGCCTGGCCGGTTTCCTGTGGGGCTTTCCCGGTCTCGCGGTGATGATGCGGCACGACGCCAACCGGCGGCGCCGCCGAGAGGCAACCGCCCGCCGGGGCTGAGCCGTCAGGGGTGGCCGTACGGCTCTGCCGGCTCCGCCGCCTCGACGGAGCCCGGGGCACGGCTGACCGACACCGTCTCGACCGCGCTGTCGTCGTAGACCGTGGGCATCTCGTCGGTCGGGGTCTCGGCCGTCTCGGCGAGGGTCTCCGAGTGCGCGCCGCAGCCGTGGTCGGCACTCACCACCCGGCCGTCGTCGGGCGCGTAGAAGTTGCCGCAGGCGCCGAAGGCCTGCCGCATCGCTCCGGCGAGGGGCAGATAGAAGCCGCAGGTGCCACAGCGGGCAGCGGCCGGCGCGGCCACCGAGATCGGGGCGTCCGGGCCGTGGTCACCGTCGTACCAACGCTGAGCGGCCTCCGTGCGGCCCTCCCGGGACAACACCCGGGGCCGACCCAGGCCGAGCTCCCACGCGGTCTCCTCGACCGCCGGGTCGTCGGAGAGCAGGTAGCCCGGGGCGAGCCGCTCATCGTCCGGCGGGGTGGGCAGCAGATCACCCGGGCCCAGGTCACCCGGCTTGAGCCGCTCCTGCCAGGGCAGCCAGCCGGGGGCGAGCAGCGCGTCGGCGCCGGGCAGCAGGACGGTCTCGCAGACCGTGACCTTCCGGCTGCGCGGCACCCGGGTCACCGTTACGGCCCAGCGCCAGCCCCGGTAGCCGGCCAACTGGCACTCGAAGTAGTGGGTGACGAGGCGATCACCCTCGACGACAGCCTGGAGGTGCTCGCCGACATCGGCGGGGTCCACCTCGGTGATGGCGGCGCGGGCCACCTCGACGGCGGCGGCACACACCTGGTCGAGCCGGGGAGCGCGGGCGGAGGCGGGCCTGGTCACATACCCATTGTTCCCCATGCCCACCCTCGGCTGTCAGGCACTCCCCGGAGTCGTTCTCCCGAGTGGTGCGGCACTTCTGGATCAGATGGGCGAGGATAGACCCCATGCCGCCGTCCACCCGCTCCGGCCGGTCCGCCCTCGGGCGGGCAGTCGGCACGGGCATCCGCGCCACCCGCCTGCTGCTGCGCGGCACGCTGCGCAGCGGTCGATGGATGACCCGACGGGCCGGGTCGGCCCGGGCGCAGAGCGCCGGCAACGAGGTGGGCATGGTCCGCCTCTTCGACCTGCACGCCCTCTCCTGCGCCGGGGACACCCTCATCGCCATCGGCCTGGCCGGGACGATCTTCTTCGACGTGCCGCTCGGCGAGGCCCGGAACAAGGTCGCGCTCTACCTGCTGGTGACCATGGTGCCGTTCGCCATGCTCGCCCCGGTGGTCGGGCCGCTGCTGGACCACTTCCGGCACGGCCGCCGGTACGCGCTGGCGACCACCATGCTCGGCCGGGCCTTCCTCGCCTGGCTGATCTCCGACTACATCGGCAGCTTCGGGCTCTACCCGGCGGCGTTCGGCGTGCTCGCCCTCTCCCGCGCCTACGGGGTGGCCCGCTCGGCGGCGGTGCCCCGGCTGCTGCCGGAGGGCCTGGGGCTGTCGCAGGTGGGCGCCCGGGCGAGCGTCTACGGCACGGTCGCCGGCGGGCTGGTCGCCCCGCTCGGGCTGGCCGCGTTCTGGTTCGGGCCGCAGTGGCCGCTCCGGGTGGCATCGCTGATCTTCCTGATCGGCATGGTGATCTCGCTGCGTCTGCCGCCGAAGGCGGATTCCGAGCCGCCGGAGCGGGTACCACGCCCGCTGCAGGCGCTCTGGCGCCGGGCGGGGGAACGACCGCTGGGCCGGGGCCGTCCCGCCGGCCGGCTGGTGATCGCCACGCTGATCGGCGCGGCGGCGCTGCGCGGGGTGTACGGCTTCCTGCTGCTCTTCCTGGCCTTCGCGATCAAGGCCGGCGGCCTGACCACCGACGTCTTCGGCCGGGACCTGGGCGCCCAGGGCGCGCTGGGCCTGGTCGGCGGCGCGCTGGCGGTGGGCAGCTTCCTGGCCACCGCGGTCGGCACCCGGCTGCGTATCCACCGGCCGGCCGCGATCCAGTCCAGCGGCATGATCGTCCTGGCTGGGGTGGCGGTGCTGGCCGCGTGGAAGTTCTCGCTGCCCATGGCGGCGTTGTTCTGCCTGGTCGCGGCCCTGTTCAGCGGGATCGCCAAGCTCGCGGTCGACGCGTCGATTCAGGAGCGGATCCCGGAGCGGCTCCGAGCCAGCTCCTTCGCCCACTCGGAGACCGCGCTCATGCTCGCCTTCGTGGCCGGCGGCGCGCTCGGGCTCGTCCCCTTCACCGGCCGGATCGGGGTCGCTGTCGCCGCCGGCGTCACGGTGCTGGTCGCCGTACGCGGCCTGCTGGTGGCCAGCCGGCTGCGCGGCGAACGCCTGATCGGCCGCCCCCTCGGCGACGACGAGCTGGCCGGCGACCAGACGGAGGAGTTCGCCGAGCCGACCCCCACCTCGCCGGCGCCGTCGTCGGGCGGTACGCCCACCGCCGAGCCCGACGACGACACGTTCCCGCCGCCGGGCTACCACATCTACCGCCCCTCCTCCTCAACCGTCGGCGGGCCGGGCGGGGTCGACGAGGAGAACCGGCGAGGGCCGGCGGCGTGAGTGGACTGCTCGTGGTGACCGCCGTACCGGCCGAGGCGGAGGCGGTCCGGGCCGGTCTGGCCGACCCCACGGTCGCCGTCGCCCCGGTCGGGGTGGGTCCCGCCGTCGCCGGGGCCGCCACCGCCCGGCTGCTGGCGCTCGCCGAGGCGGCCGGGCGGCCGTACCGGGGGGTGGTCAGCGCGGGCATCGCCGGCGGCTTCGTCGGCCGGGTGGAGGTCGGCGGCACGGTGCTGGCGACCCGCAGCGTCGCGGCAGACCTGGGTGCCGAGTCACCGGAGGGCTTCCTTCCGGTGGAGGAACTGGGCATGCCGGCGGAGCTGCTGGGGCTCGGCAGCGTCGTAGCCGCCGACCCGGGGCTGCTGCACGCCCTGCGTACGGCTCTGCCGGAGGCCACCGTCGGCACGGTGCTCACGGTCAACACGGTGACCGGCACCGCCGCGAGCACCGCGGCCCTCGCCGAACGGCACCCGGACGCGGTGGCCGAGGCCATGGAGGGGTACGGCGTGGCCGTGGCCGCCGCGCAGGCCGGCCTGCCCTTCGCCGAGCTGCGCACGGTGTCCAACCCGATCGGGCCCCGGGACCGGGGATCCTGGCGGATGCGGGAGGCGTTCGCAGCCCTCACCGCGGCGGCCGCCGCCCTGCGCTGACCTAGCGCCGCCGCGGCCACACTGCCGCTGACCTAGCGCTTCAGCGGCGGCGGGAGGCGCTGGCCGCGAGGTCCAACCGCAGCGCGGCAGGCCGGCTCGCCTCCAGCTCGAACCCGCACGCGAGCAGGAAGTGGATGCCGGGCTCCTGGGTCAGGGCCCGGACAACCGCGATGCCGGTGCCCCGCACCTCTTCGACGAGCGCCTCCACCAGCCGGCGGCCGATGCCCAGCTGGCGGTAGCAGTCGGCGACCAGCAGGCCGTCGATCACGATCTCCCGCTCCCCTGGGCGCTCTTCCCCGCCCCAGTAGAGATGCGGGCTCTGTTCGTGGGCGCGGAGCTCCCCGACCAGGTCGCCGCCCGGCAGTTCCGCGACGAACCGCCACGACGTAGCGGCCAACGCCTCGGTCACCCGCCGGATCGTCACCGATGCGCGCACCCATTCCGCCTCGCGCCGCCGATCCCGATACTCCCGATTCACCTCGTAGGTCGCGGGCGGCAGCGGCAGCGGCCACTTCTCGGGCGGCAGGTTGTACCACTCCGCCCACCACGCTCCGGGCCAGTCTTTCGGCTCGTGCACCTCCCACACATCGAGGTGGGCCGGATACCGGCGCCCGGCCTGGTCGCGCAGCTCGTCGTGCGGGACCGGCGCCGGCAGCCGGCGGGCGTCGTCGACCGGCCCGGCGTCGAACCGCACCTGGCCGCCGGCGGCCCGGACCAGCCGCTCCACGGTCCGGTACCGGGCGTCAACGGCCCGGCCGGACTCGATCCGCGCGACCGTGGCCTGCGGAACTCCAGCCCGGGCAGCCAGCTCGCGCTGACTCAGGTCGGCTTGCCGCCGCAGCCGCCTGAGCAGGTCGCCCAGGTCCGCCCACCGCCCGGTTGAAGAGTTCGGCTCACCCACGCCTGGAATGCTCTCCAGCTTCCCACCGCCGTTTCAACACGACGGGCCCACCTGTGGATAACCCTGTGGAAATCGACTCCACGACCGGGAAGGGTGTGGACAGCGAATCGCTTTGGAGCTGAGTCGCTGGTGATATCGCGGAGCCGGACAGGCCGCCCGCCACCACACGCCGTCGCATCACGCCGCCCGCCCCAGACCGATGCCAGGCCCACCTGGCCGGCCGCCTCGCGCCGCCCGCCCCAGACCGATGCCAGGCCCACCTGGCCGGCCGCCTCGCGCCGCCCGCCCCAGACCGATGCCAGGCCCACCTGGCCGGCCGCCTCGC